>JANONT010000179.1:0-2989 GCA_031420955.1 Candidatus Nitrotoga sp.
TGCTATTCGATCTTTTCCCCGTCATTCTTTTTTTTGCTGCCTTCAAATATTTTGGCATCTACGTCGCCACCGCCGCCGCGATGGGAGCCACGCTGTTACAAGTTCTCTGGATGAAATTACGCCATGGAAAAGTGGATACCATGCTGTGGGTGAACTTCGGCATCATTGGCCTATTCGGCGGCGCGACATTGCTGCTGCAAGATGAAAATTTCATCAAATGGAAGCCGACTATTTTGTATTGGATATTTGCTGGGGCACTGCTTTTTTCCCAGCTACTTTTTAAGAAAAATTTAATCCGCTCGCTGCTGGGGGAAAAAATAGCTTTACCTGATCCCATCTGGCAAAAAGTAAATCTCAGTTGGGGCGTGTTTTTTCTCATACTGGGCATCATCAATCTGCATGTGGCGTTTAATTATTCGACCGATGCTTGGGTCAATTTCAAATTATTTGGCGCGACGGGTTTGATGCTGGCATTTATAATCTTGCAAGCCGTATTTCTATCTAAACACATGACCCATAAAGAGGAGAACTAACATGCTCTACGCCATCACCGGAACAGACATCGCCAACAGCCTGAGCAAACGCTTGGAAGCGCGTCCCGCGCACATCGCCAGACTGCAAACCTTGCAGGCCGAGGGCAGATTAATTTTGGCTGGCCCTTTCCCCGCTGTGGATGCGGTCGATCCCGGTGCTGCCGGATTTAGCGGTAGTTTAATCGTGGCTGAATTTTCGTCGCTTACCGAAGCCGAGGCGTGGGCAAATGCCGATCCGTATTTAACCACCGGCGTGTATGCAAGCGTGACGGTTAAACCCTTCAAAAAAGTATTTCCGACATAACAAATATGAGCGCGCAAACGATAGAGCAGATGAAGGTGCTGTTGGCGGCATTGCAACCCCTGCAGATGCAGATTATTGACGACAGCCATAAACACGCAGGCCATGCTGGCGCACGCTCTGGCGGCGGGCACTACCAGCTCGTCATTACTTCCGCGCTGTTCATTGGCAAACCTACCCTGGCGCGACATCGTATGATATATTCCGCGCTGGGTAGTCTGATGAAGCAGGAAATTCATGCCTTGCAGATCACCGCAAACACCCCGCAATAAAGCGATGCTTCATTCGTTGCAAATAATCTAAACACCAAAATTAAAATATAAAAGGAGCGAGCCATGCTGAAATTTTCAACCCTGTCCAAATCGTCTGGATTTGCCACCCTCTCTTTACTGTCGGCGCTTATTGCCACCCCGGCCTGCGCGGCAGATGCGCCTGTGACCGAAGGCAAATCCTCCATCACAGTTAATGGCGTGGTGATCTCGCAAGACCGCATGGACATGCATGTTAAAGCTGCCGCAGCACAAGGCCGTGCAGACTCGCCCCAGCTTCGCATGGCTATTCAGGATGAGCTCATCAGCCTCGAACTCATGGCGCAAGAGGCAGTAAAAAATGGTCTCGACCAACAAGCCGCAACCAAACGCCAAATTGAAGCTGCACGGCAATCTGCCCTGGTGGGTGCGTTTGTGCAAGACCATTTTGCCAAGCACCCCATCACCGAAGAGGAAGTTAAAAAAGAATATGAAACCCTGAAAAGTGCGACCAGCGAAAAAGAATATAAAGCGCGTCACATCTTAGTCAAAGAAGAAAAAGATGCCCAAGCTATCGTCGCCAGATTAAAGAAGGGTGCGAAATTTGAGCTCATCGCTAAAAGACGTTCGCTGGATACAGGTTCGGCGGTGAATGGGGGCGACTTGGGTTGGAGCATGCCTTCTAACTTTGTCCCGCCCTTCGCTGCGGCCTTGAAAGAGTTGAAAAAAGGACAAGTCAGCGCGCCCGTGCAATCAGAATTTGGCTGGCACATCATTAAACTGGATGCAGTCAGAGAATTCAAATTCCCAGCATTTGAAGAAGTGAGAAAAAATATTACCCAACGCCTGCAACAGCAATCTGTGCAAAAAGCCATCGGCAATTTGCGTGCGGTTGCTAAAATTGAGTAATCTGAAATAGTTATCAATGATTAAACTCAGATAATCCATTAGGTTGGCACAGTCACTTAACGGATTATCTGGAATAAATAAAAAAGGGGCGCATAGCCCCTTTTTTATTTATTAGGAATTGTTAAAAGTGTCACCTATGTCTCTGTACTCTTTACACTGGGCGTGCTAAAAAATTCCACTGCCTCGCTCAGTTCCCGTGTGCGTTTAAACGGCGGCAGGCTTTGCCAAATTCTTTTGCCATACGATTTTGTAATTAAACGTGGGTCGCATATCATCAGCACGCCGCGATCTGCTTCATCCCGTATTAAACGTCCCGCACCTTGTTTGAGATTAATCACCGTGCGCGGTAATTGATATTCCATAAAAGCGTTGCGCCCTTGTTTGTTAATTTGTGCGATGCGCGCTGCCAGCACCGGATCGTCGGGCGCGGCGAAGGGTAGCTTGTCGATCACCACCAGCGATAATGCTTCACCGCGCACATCTACTCCCTCCCAAAATGATTGGCTGCCTAATAACACCGCGTTTCCGTGTTCGCGAAAGCGGCTCAGTAGCTCATTGCGCGAGCCATCGCCTTGTAGCATCAGCGGGTAATCTAATTGTCTGCGCGCAAATTCGGTCGTTAAAATTTCGTGCGCCAGTTGCATGGCACGCAAGCTGGTGAACAGTAAAAAAGCGCGTCCTTGGCTGGCCTCTAACAACGGCAAAGCGGCTTGCACCACCGCTTCGGTATAGCTGGGGCTATTGGGTTCGGGCATGGCTTGCGGCACATAGAGCAAGGCCTGCTCGGCATAATTAAACGGACTTTCCCAACACGCGGTGCGTGCTTCTAGCAAGCCCATTTCAGATTGATAGTGTGAAAAATTTTGCTTCACCGCAAGGGTGGCCGAGGTAAAAATCCAAGCGCGAGGATGCCCGCTGATTTGCTTGGAAAAAATTTCTGCAATAGATAACGGTGTGGTGTTGAGTTGCACCGAGTGATGAAATATTTCCAGCCAACG
>JANONT010000180.1:0-4736 GCA_031420955.1 Candidatus Nitrotoga sp.
CTGCCGCCGACATCGCAAGGCGTATGGTTTCTAGATCGCGCATCTCACCCACTAGAATAACGTCTGGGTCTTCGCGCAAAGCACTCCGCAATGCATTTTGAAATGACTTGGTATGCGGGCCGACTTCACGCTGATTGACTAACGATTTTTTGCTTTCGTGCACAAATTCGATGGGGTCTTCGACTGTTAAAATGTGTCCCATTTCATGTTCGTTACGGTGGTTAACCATCGCCGCCAAGGTGGTCGATTTACCCGAACCCGTGGGGCCGGTGACCAACACCATACCGCGTGGATAATCTGAAATTGCCTCGAAAATTTTAGGGGCTTTTAAATCTTCCAGCGATAAAATCTTGGAAGGAATGGTACGCATGACCGCGCCTGCGCCACGATTATGAACAAAGGCATTCACACGAAATCTCGCCAGACCCGGCACTTCAAATGAGAAGTCGATTTCCTTATTCTCCTCATACGCCTTCCGTTGCCCATCGTTCATAATGTCATACACCAAGGCATGCACTTCCTTATGCTCCATCGGCGGCAGGTTAATTCGGCGCACATCGCCATGCACTCGGATCATCGGCGGCAAGCCCGCTGAAAGGTGCAAATCGGAAGCTTTGTTCTTAACACTAAAAGCGAGCAGTTCGGTAATGTCCATTATAATCCTTGGCAGATTTTCGTTAATTCAGCAAACTTGTCACGCACATTAAATTTAAAGCACCTTCAATAGCAATAGCGTTTCGATTATGACCTCAATCCCCCAAAACTTGCAAGCCGTACACAATACTCTCGTACGCGCCGCCTATGCCGCCCAGCGAAATCCGCAGGACATCACTTTATTGGCGGTGAGCAAAACTTTTTCCGCTGCCACCCTACGTGAGGCTTATCAAGCAGGGCAAAAATTATTTGGCGAAAACTATGTGCAAGAAGCATTGGATAAAATCGCGGCATTACGCGACTTACCCTTACAATGGCATTTCATCGGCCCGATACAAAGCAACAAAACACGCGCCATTGCAGAAAATTTCTCCTGGGTACACAGCGTCGATAAATTAAAAATTGCCGAGCGATTATCCGCACAACGCCCAGCAAATTTGTCTCCATTAAATATATGCTTGCAAGTAAACGTGAGTGGAGAGCCCAGCAAAAGTGGCGTGGCAAGCAATGAGGTAGCGGAGCTGGCGCAGGCCGTCGCGCGTTTACCGCACCTTAAATTACGTGGCTTAATGGCGATCCCTGCCCCGGCTGGTGATCTTGCCACCCAGCGCGCACCGTTTGCGGCACTACGCCAGCTCCAAGCATTATTGAATACGCAAGGGCTGGCATTGGATACATTATCAATGGGCATGACGCATGATTTACACGCGGCAGTATTGGAAGGTGCGACTATCGTGCGCGTGGGAACAGCCATTTTTGGCGAACGAATTTATAAGGGAGCTGTATGAATATTTGCTTCATAGGCGGCGGCAACATGGCGAACGCCTTGATCGGCGGCCTACTTAAAAATAATTTTTATGCCGCGCAAATCAGCGTGGTGGAAATTAACTCAGACAATCGAAACAAGCTACAAAAAGAATTTGCTGTACGCGCCACGGATAATCTCGCCGATGGCATCGCGGCCAGCAACGTGATCGTGCTGGCGGTAAAGCCACAACAATTGCACGCCGCGGCCACCGAACTTGCGCCGCTGCTCAAAGGACAATTGCTGCTGTCGATTGCGGCGGGTATACGCAGCACAGATTTGGCGCGCTGGTTAAACAGCCACCACATCGTGCGCGCGATGCCGAATACGCCCGCGTTAATCCAAAGTGGCATCACCGGTTTATACGCGCTGCCCGAAGTCAACGCGGCACAGCGCGACCTCGCACAATCCATCATGGCTGCGGTCGGCGAAACATTATGGCTGACAGACGAAGCGATGATGGACGCGCTCACCGCCGTTTCCGGCAGCGGCCCGGCCTATGTATTTTACTTTATCGAGGCACTGCAACAGGCGGCGATAGCGTTAGGATTTAATGCCGCAGACGCACAACGCCTAGCCGCGCAAACATTTTTAGGCGCGTCTAAATTAGCCGCATCCAGTACCGAAGAAGTCAGCCAATTACGCGCGCGGGTCACCTCAAAAAATGGCACAACCGAACGCGCGGTGCAAAGTATGGACAACAATCATCTGCAACAAAAAATCATTGCCGCCGTGCAGGCAGCCGCAGCGCGCTCTAAAGAAATGGGCATCGAGCTGGGTGCGGCCAACATCAAAACAGAACCCCGCATCAAAACAAAACAAATCGGGGAAAAATAATGATGCTGCATGATGCGTTACGGTTTTTGCTCGACGTATTAGTCCAACCTTTCGCGATTATTTTATTGCTGCGCTTTCATTTGCAGTGGTTGCGCGCGCCCATGCGTAACCCGCTGGGAGAATTCATCATGGCGCTGACTAATTTTATCGTGCTGCCCACCCGCCGCCTCGTCCGACCCGTGCTGGGTTTTGACAGCGCGGCACTGTTGCTGGCCTTCGCGGTTGAGGCACTCTATTTATCCGCCTTGACGGGGTTGCAGACCTCATTGGATGGCGGCTTCCCCATGCTCGGCGTGCTGGTCATGGCGGTTATCAAGTTACTCAAAATCAGCCTCTACCTGCTCATGGCGGCACTCATCGCACAAGCGATTTTGTCGTGGATCAACCCCCATTCCGCCATCGCCCCGCTGCTCACCACCGCTACCTGGCGGTTTGTGCGCCCATTACAAAGACGCATCCCACCGATGGGCAATGTTGATTTATCTACGCTCGCTTTGATTATTATTTGCCAGCTTATTTTGATCGTGCCGATCACCGCGCTGGAAGGTCTTGTGCGGAGATTGTTTTGATGGGGTAATCAGAAAATCTATCTACTACTGCCTAACAGCCTGCCGCACAAATTGTTAAGCCGCGCGCTGAAAGCTCGGCAACCACTGGGTGCGGTGGCTAAACAGCAACACATTAGAGGTGTAGCTTAATAGCGTTACTGCTTTGCCCAACTCTTCATCGTCTGGATCATCTTCGATAATGATAATCCGCTGACCGTCTTCAGCGCCAGCGGATTTAAGATCAAACATTTTGCCTGAAGCCTTGTACACATTGCTCCAGTCAACACGCTCATCACCGTAAGCCACGGGCTGAATAAACTGACGGCCTGCCGCAACACTATCAATGGCAAAAGGGAATTCAATCTGGTGGCCAGAAACCCCGCCAACTGTAACATTGCGTAGTAATCTTTTCCCTACCACGGCTTCCAATTCTCGACCTACGGACGCAATAAATTTTTGTTCGTGGCTCTTTGGCCTCCAGCTTTCTTCCGCATGGCTAATGGCAATAGCCGTATTCAATACTTCAGTTACAGTGCGCGCCAAGTTGTCTCGTCCAGTCACTGCTATCAACACGCCTCCTTCTGAAATTTTCACATCCGTGAACTGCGCGCGAATTTTATCCAGGCGGCTTAAAGTAAGTTTTGCACCATGCGCGCTGGCGTGCATGAGTGTATCTGCGTGGTCAGTCACCAGCCACTGGCCGTTGTCAGACGGCTCCAAAAACAGGCCAAGGTGTTCGCCATCGTCAAAGGTGAAGGGCGACCATAGGCGCAATGCGCCATTCTGGCGCGGCGCACAAGTGTAACCAAGGTTCTCAAGTAAGTCGGTGCAGTTCATTTTTTAAAGTAAATTACGTTGTGTGCTTGGGGGCGACTTAAAGCCACTTTGTACATTCAAATTAGTCTTTTGACAAAAGTAGTCGAACAAGGCCGAGAAGCTGGAAAAGTCTGGCGAAATAGGCTCGGCGTAACCATATCCATCTTCTGACCAAGTGTGCTCATGCGTTCCCGGCCCAATCTGCTTCCTATACAACGACCTGCCTTTGCCAACCTTGTTGGTATGCTGTCCATCCGGTTCGAAATCAACGGCAAAAATCCGGTCACCTTGGTAAAGCAGTCCACAGTTGTACTTTTCTCCAGCGGCGCCTTCACTAAACCGCCACTGGACAATAAGCCGAACATCTTCAACCACCACTCCATCAATCTCAATCGCGCTGACATATTCCCACCACTGGGGGGATTGCTTCGCCAGTTTTTCGCGCCAATTCATGGAAACCACTGCACTTTTTTTGGCGGCCATAAAGGTTTCAATTTCGCTTCTAGTCGTCATCTTTTGACTGGTCAATAGAATGTGTCTTTTTATACTTGGATATGCCTGCGGTCAATAGGAAATGCTAAAAACATTCCGCCCTACATCAAAATCACGTCATATTGTTCTTGGCTGTACAACGTCTCCACCTGTAACGACACGGGTTTGCCGATGAAGTCTGATAGTTGCGCGAGGCTTTGCGATTCTTCGTCCAAAAATAAATCAATCACCATTTGCGAGGCGAGGATGCGATATTCACGCGCATTAAATTGCCGCGCTTCACGCACAATTTCGCGCAGTATTTCGTAACACACGGTCTGTGCTGTTTTTACGTGACCGCGCCCTTGGCACGTGGGACAAGGCTCACACAGAATACGCGCTAAACTTTCGCGCGTGCGTTTGCGCGTGAGTTCGATCAGCCCCAGCGCGGAAAACCCGCTAACGGTGATGCGCGTGCGGTCGCGCTCCAGTGCTTTGGTGAATTCGTCGAGCACGGAAGCGCGATGCTCTTGATTATCCATGTCGATAAAATCGCAAATAATAATGCCGCCCAAATTACGCAGGCGCAGTTGGCGGGCAATCAC
>JANONT010000181.1:0-23101 GCA_031420955.1 Candidatus Nitrotoga sp.
CACCGTGGCGGGATCAAAATCTGGCGCGTGTTGCGACACCAGATCAGCGATCGTTTGTGCGAATCCGGGCTGCGATTTTCCCATAATCTTGATGGGAAATTCGCAGGGGAATTCAATGAGACTAGGGGGGGATTCCATAAAAATTAATTTCAACTAAGGAAAGATTTATCCGCAATGTAATACCAACTTTGTCGGAATGACGAATTGCTAGCGATGTTCTTATGACTGGCGCATGACATCGCGCTTAAATTCCTGATAATAATTGTGCAGCTTTGCAAACATCTGCCCCGGCTTGCCTGTGCCTACAGCCTTTCCGTCCAGCGCGGTAATCGCCACCACCTCTTTGGTAGAGGACGTTAACAGCAATTCATCCGCCGCAAAAACTTCGGCTTTAGCAATTTTACGCACCTCGTGCGGGATATTTTTTTGTGCGGCAATTTCTAAAATCACATCATAGGTAATGCCCGGCAACATCAAATTATCTTTGGGCGGAGCCAGCAACACGCCACTCCTCACCAAAAAAATATTACTGGCCGCGCCCTCGGTCATAAATTCATCATCGCGAATTAAAATGGTTTCAACGCAGCCTGCATCAATCGCCATTTGCCGCAACAACACATTGGGCAACAGCGCGATGGCTTTAATATCGCAGCGCAGCCAACGGTTATCCACCGCGCTAACCGCGCCCGCACCGTTACTCAGCAAGGCGGCAGACGGGGGCAACAGCGGGTTGCTCATCATAAAAATGGTGGGCGCAACTGCGGGGTTAGGAAAAGCGTGATCGCGCTTAGCCACGCCGCGCGTAATGTGCAGATAAAGATATTGATCTTCTGCCGCGTTGCGCGCGATCAGTTGCGTGATGAGCGCAGTCCACTCCGCATCGCTGTGCGGGTTACGCAGCTTGATTCCATCCAAGCTGTGCTGCAAGCGATGCAAATGCTCGGCCAACCTAAAAGCGTGGCGCGAATAAACCGGGATCACCTCATACACGCCATCGCCAAAAATAAAACCTCGATCCAGCACCGGGATACGCGCTTCTTCGATGGGCATGAATTCGCCGTTTAAATAAACTGTCATTTTTTGTCCTTATAGATTGTCGTGGTTTTTGATAGCCGATAATTTTTAATTGCCTAAATGTTTTCGCGGGTGTTCTCTATTGAAAAAATAGCTGAATATTATCCCAGCCACGCGATAGCACATTCGCCACGGGCACTCTTTCTAACGCCACCAATGGATATTCCCCAAACGGTTTACCCTCTAATGTTAGCCGCAGTGTGCCAATTTTTTGGCTGCTGGAGATGGGTGCAAATAAAGGCTGTGCGGTTTCCATGGTCGCGCTTAGCTGGGCTAATTTTCCGGTGGGCACGGTGATAAATAAATCTTCGCGGAAGCCGACATTCAATTCACTTTCCGTGCCTTTCCATAAACGGATGCTGGTGACGGGCTGATTTTTTTGATACAGCCGCACAGTTTCAAAATGTTGAAAACCGTGATTCAATAATTTTTGCGCTTCCGTATTACTAATATTATCGGTCGCAGCACCCAGCACCACCGCAACTAATCGCCGCTGCTCGCGTTTGGAAGAGGCCACCACACTGCCCCCCAGATTGCCCCCTAAGCCTGTCGCATGGGCTATCTCCATGCCGTCAATCAAGGGATCCATCCACAACAGTTGGTTACGATTGGCTTGTTTAATATTGTTGTACTGAAATTCGCGCTGCTTATAAATAGCATACATATCGGAAAAGTCGCGCAGTAAAGCCACTGCCAAGACAGCCAAGTCCGCCGCCGTGGTGTATTGCCCAACATTAGCCACGCCTGCTGCATTCATAAAATGCGTATTGTGCATGTTAAGACGTTGCGCTTCGGCGTTCATCAGCGCGACAAATTTTTCTTCACTGCCCGCCACCGCCACCGCCAATGTGCGCGCCGCATCATTGCCAGATAACACCACCAACCCATGCAGCAACTCGGCAATAGCCACTGTTTTATTTTTGCTCAAAAACATGCGCGGCTCACCAATCTGCCCGCGCAAATTTTCTACTGTGGGCATCACCTCTTCCGACAATGAAATTTTACCTGCCCGCAACGCGCCAAAACTCACATAGGCTGTCATCAACTTGACTAGCGCAGCGGGATCGACGCGCTCATTTTCATTGAGGCTCAGCAAGGTTTGCTTGCTGCTTAAATCATACAAAAAATAAGATTTGGCGACGAGGGCGGGGGTAGCAGAAGCAGGGGCGGGAAGAATTATTTTGGGCGTAATTTTTCTCGGCGCGGCAGGTTTGGGTGCGGCAGAAGCAGGCGTGGCATCCGATGCAGCAGTAGCTGGAACAACCTGCTCGGGTGCAGCCTCTTGAGCGTTCGCCCAAGCAGGATGTATCAACGTTAAGGCCAGCAGCGCGGCAATTGTAATCAGTTTAATTTTCATGGAACACACGGCGTACAAAGAATGGGGTGATTGTAATCCAGCCCGGTGGTGCGGGCTATATTTCCATTGTCGCTTACGTAACTAATGCTTCCCTCTGGGGTGATGCGTCTGATGCAAAATTTTCAGCCGTTCGCGTGCGACATGGGTATAAATTTGCGTGGTTGAAATATCGGCATGACCGAGCAGCAGTTGCACCACGCGCAAATCCGCACCGTGATTTAACAAATGTGTGGCGAAAGCATGACGTAATCCATGTGGTGATAAATGCTTATCCAGACCGCCCAGCGCGGCATAGCGTTGGATGATGACCCAAAACATTTGTCGCGTCATGCCTGAGCCGCGCTGCGTGACAAACATATCATCACTCATTTTTTTTTGCAGCAACAGAGGCCGCGCCGTCGCCAGATATTGCTCTACCCAATCCACGGCATCTTCGCCCAGCGGCACCAGCCGCTCTTTATTACCCTTGCCCATTATTCGCACCAAACCCATGTTTAGGCTGACCTGCGCGACCGTCAGCCCGACCAGCTCTGACACGCGCAAACCAGTGGCATACAGCACTTCTAACATGGCGCGATCACGCATTCCTAGAGGCAACTCGGTGTTGGGTGCGTGCAGCAATAATTCCACATCTTGTTCGGTTAAAGTTTGCGGCAGGGTGCGCGGTAATTTGGTGCTGGCAATTTTTAAAGTGGGATCAACGCTCATTTTATTTTGCCACAGTTGGTGGCGATAAAATCGTTTTAGGCTAGATACTGCGCGGCTGGTGGTGCTGGCTTTGGCTTTTTCGCCATTCACTAAATGCGCTAAAAATGCTTGTATGTGCATCTGCGTTACATCGAGCAATGTGTCGCTGTAATGCGCTGCCAGCCAGCGCGAAAATTTTTCTAAGTCGCTGCGATAACTTTGCAGCGTGTTGCGCGACAAACCATCTTGCAGCCACACGCTATCTAAAAATTCATCCAGCGTACTACTGTCCGGCATATTAGCGTTGCTCATGATCCAACAGCCAGCGTTTAATATCCAGCGCGTGCCCCGTGCGTTGTTGCATAAATCCGCCCAAGCCTGATTTACTCAGCACGCGATGGCAGGGAATAATAATGGGAATAGGATTGCTGCCACACGCCCCACCGACCGCACGGGCACTGGAGTGTAACGATTTAGCCAAGTCGCCATAATAACAAGTTTGACCGAGTGGGATCGCACTGATGGCCTGCCACACTTTGCTTTGATGAAGTGTGCCGACGGGGTGAAGCGGCAAATCAAAGTGGAAATGTGCCTCGGCAAAATATGCGGCGAGTTGTTTGCAAACTTCTGCCGCCAAGGGCGATTTTTTCTGTTCAAATTTTATTTGCGCGAGGACCGTCGGCTCCAGAAATGTGACTTCGCGCAATGCATCGGCATCGCAACGTATGCCGAACGCGCCGAATGGTGCTTGAAATTTAGCTTGGTAATTCATGTGTCCTCCTCACTCAAGGGCATCCCTAAAAATTCAACTTCCACCCGCAAGGGGTAGCAAATTTTAATTTTTAGAGGTGCCCTCAACATCGTTTGTTATGGCTTGCGATTCCCCCCCGCCACCATCCTATATTCAAACAAACGGCATTCGATTGCACCGTTAAATAGCGGTGTGCGGCGCGACACAGATAGGCGAATAAATTTCGGCATACGCAAATCTGAGGTAAATAAATAAGCGTTCCAACCGTTAAATTTTTGCTTCAGCACATCACCCAATTTTGGGTACAAGGCTTCCAGTTCTTCCAGCTCACCCATGCGTTCGCCATACGGCAAATTGGCTACCAGCAAGCCGTGCGCGGCGGGTGCGGAAATTTCCAAGACATTGGCCTGATTCAGCGTCACCGCTGCCAGCAAACCCGCATTGGTTAAATTCAATCGCGCTGCCTTCAATTCATCGCCATATAAATCGCTGCCAAATATAGGTAATGCGGTCACGGGTTTCTGTGCGGCCTGCGCTTGTGTGCGTAATTTTTGCCAAGCTGCCGAATTAAAATTACGCAGCTTTTCAAAAGCGAAATGGCGGTTGATGCCGGGCGCGATATTCAATGTCATCAAGGCCGCTTCCAACAAAAAAGTGCCGCTACCACACATGGGATCAAGCAACGGCACACCGGGTTTCCACCCGGCCAGCAGCAAAATTCCGGCGGCCAAATTTTCTCGCAAGGGCGCAAGGTTGGTGTATTGCCGCACGCCGCGTTTAAACAGCGCGTCACCGGAAGTGTCGATGTACACCGTCATGTGGTTGTATTCGAGAAAGGCGTGGATGCGTATATCCGGGGCATGGGTGTCAACGCTGGGACGTTCGCCGGCCAGCTTACGAAATTTATCGCATACCGCGTCTTTGATTTTGAGCGTGGCAAAATTCAGACTTTTGAGCGGGCATTTAATCGCGGTGACGTTGACGCGTATGGTGCGATGCACCTCAAAATAATCATTCCAGGGCAGGGCAAACACGGTGTCGTAAATATCTTGCTCGTGCCGATAATCGGCTACCGCCACTTGCCACAACACGCGGCTGGCAAGGCGACTGTGCAGGTTGACAGCGTAGCTTAAAAGAAAGTCGCCCGTGAAATGCACGCCACCGTCGGTGGGACGAATTTCTTCTGCGCCCAAGCTGTGTAGCTCGTCGCTGAGTAAATTTTCCAACCCACGCGGGCAGGGGGAGAAAAATTTTTCGAGTGTTGTAGCAGATTTTTTTGCGGACATTTTTTATTTATTTAAAAAGGTTTAACGATAACTAAAATAATAATTGCGACCATGAGTAGCACCGGAAATTCATTAAACCAGCGATAAAAAATATGGCTGCGGGTGTTGCGATCATGCTTGAAATCGGACAGTAATTTTCCGCAATAAATATGGTAGGCAACCAGCACCAACACCAGTGTTAGCTTGGCGTGTAGCCACGCGCCAGAAAAGCCGTAACCCAGCCACAGCCACATGCCAAAGACGATGGTGAGCACGCCGCCGGGAGTCATGATGCCGTAAAATAATTTGCGCTCCATGATTTTGAAACGATCAATACTGGGCTGATCGGTACTCATGGCGTGGTAGACAAATAAGCGCGGCAAATAAAATAATCCGGCAAACCAAGTCACCATAAAAATAACGTGTAGCGATTTAATCCAAAGCATTTATGTTCCTTTAATCCAGTACGCTACAAAACGTCGCGAGCGACGGCAGAACAAGGCGTGATAGGGCGCAATGGGTTTTGCAGGGATGGGCGGCTTGCCGTTGCCGCCCAACTCGCAAAAAGCGGAACTTACTCATTGTAAGTGAGCATTTTGAGTCCTTGAGCAACGCGGTTATACCGAGCGCAGCAGTTTTGTTATTGTGAAAGGCGGCGGCGAAATAATACCAGCGACACATAAAATCCAAATAACGCGTAACCCGTCAACACGCTAAGGTGCAGCAACATTGCCGGTGGCAACGAACCATTCAACAGTGGCCGCGCCAGATCAATCGCGTGTGACAGCGGCAAGATCGCTGCGATTATTTGCAACATTGCGGGCAGTTGATCGACCGGAAAAAACACGCCGGATAGTAGCATCATCGGCGTAATGACCAACGTGAAGTAATACATGAAAAAATAATAACTGGGGGCGAGCGCGGTCATAATTAAACCCAGCGCGGCGAAGCATAAACCCACCAGCAACGACAATGGAATAAGCCACAGCGACAGCAGGGAATCGGATAAGCCGAGCAGCCAAATCACCACTAACACAGCCAGCCCAGACAATAAACTTTTGCTGGCCGCCCACAAAATTTCGGACAAAACTATATCCTCCAAGGTGATCGGCGTATTTAGAATTGCCTCCCAAGTACGCTGCTCGTGCATACGCGCAAAACCGGAATACAGTGCCTCGAAAGTCGCGCTGTTCATGGTGCTATAGCAAATCGTGCCCGCCGCCAAAAACACTAAATACGACGTGCCACCCATTTGCGGCAACATACTGCCTAGGCCATATCCCAGCCCCAGCATGTAAATAATGGGGTCGGCCAAGTGTCCCAGAATAGAAGTCGCGGCCATCGTTTTCCACACTAAAAAATGCCTGCGCCAGATCGGGACAAAGCCAAGGCTCAAACGGGGCAGCGCGAAATATTTAGTTTTCATCACAAAAAATAATACGTCGGTAAATTTGGATGATTCACTTGCTGCGCCCCCTCTCCTACCTCGCGGAAGCAGAAGTGATACTGCACGATTGCTTTAGAAATGGTTTTAAAAATCTTACTGCTCTGTAATTTGCTGCGGCGCTGGCATTTGCTGCGGCTCTGAAACTTTTTTCCGCTCCAGCACGGCGGCAAAAAATCCATCGGTATTGTGTTGCTGCGGATTCAGTTGCAAGTACGCGCCCGCCTCTAGTGGTATTTTTTGTTGCGCTAAAATTTCTGCCGCAGGGCGCAAAATAAAATCCGGATGTTGCGCTAAAAATGCATCCACTATGGCTTGATTTTCTTGCGGCAAAAAGCTACACGTCGCATAAACTAAGCGGCCACCGGGTTTGAGCAGCTTAGCCCCAGCGGCCATGATGGCGGCCTGCTTGTGTGTCAGCTCATCAACACTTTGCGGTGATTGCCGAAATTTAATGTCGGGATTGCGGCGCAGTGTCCCCAGACCACTACACGGTGAGTCGATCAACACGCGATCAATTTTTCCTGCCAAGCGTTTTATTTTACTGTCATTTTCATGCGCGATGAGTTGCGGATGCAGGTTAGAAAGCCCCGATCTTTTCAATCGCGGCTTGAGATTCGCCAAGCGTTTCTCAGAGGTATCCCACGCATAAATGCGCCCCTGCGAATTCATCATCGCGCCTAGCATCAGCGTTTTTCCACCTGAGCCCGCGCAAAAATCTACTACCATGTCATTGCGTTTGGGCGCGAGTAAAAATCCCAGAAGCTGACTGCCTTCGTCTTGCACTTCGATTTTTCCACTGAGAAAAAGCGGGTGGCGCGTGAGTGAAAGTTTATCTTTCAAGCGTATGCCGATGGGCGAATAAGGCGTGGCCTGTGCGTTCATCCCCTCTGCCAGCATAAGCTGTAAAACTTCATCACGGTTGGCGAGATGCGTGTTGACCCGTATGTCCAGCGCGGCGGGGTGCTGCATGGAGCGGCCTAATTCAAGTATGGCTTCGTCAGACATTTCTCCCGCGATAGATGCGCTGCCTTCGCGCAAATGATCGATCACCCATTGCGGCAACTCCGCTTGTATCGACAAAGATAATTCAGAAATGTTGATGCCCTTGACTTGCTTTAACCAGTCTGCTTCATCACGTTTTAAGAGCGGCGTAATTTCGCGTAAATTGTAGCCGCTAAATTTTGTCCAGTAGGCCAACACCACGCGACGCGGTGTCGCACCTGCCGTAGATTGCTGAGTAGCCGATTCCCTAGTAGAAGATTCTTGGGCGGGATTGTTCAGTGTGCAAGCATATTCCAAAAACAAGCGGTGGCGCAGCACGCCAAACATGGTTTCAGCAACCAGTGCGCGCTCGTTAGAACCAATGCGCTCTTGTTGAAAAAAATAACGCAGCGTGCTGTCGGCGGGGTGTTCGAGTGGTAGCACCAGCCGCATTGCATGGATAACAAGGTCAAGCCGATATTCGGTAAGCAGCATAAGTAAAGTCGTTACGGGGTAATTTTTAAGTGCGTTAATACTTGAGAAAACTCTCGGCCATCGGCTTCGATAATATTCATCTTGTACGGGAAGTTTGCGTACTCTGGCACCAGCCATATTTCTGTACGCGTCGCATGTTCTTTAGGTGGATTATGCAAATACAGTGCCTTAAACGTGCCCAGCGGCGTGGTGACATTTTGGTTGGGTGTAATTTGATAAACGTAATCGCCGACGCGACTGCCATTAGTCATATTAAAAGTGAGCACGGAAGTATTGAGCGCTGAGGTATATAAAAACTGATACATCGCGCTGAGCCTGTCCTGCGTGCCAGCGGGTAGCGGCACGGTTCGCACACCGTTTTTGTCACTCAACGTAATAGTCTGAGCTGTCCAATTAAAATCCGCACGGGTATTTCTGTTCGTGTCCAGTTTTCTGGATTGGATAAATGTGTGGGGGCGCAGACCCTGTGCGGTAATCGCACCCGTGCTGGTTGCGCGAATCGTTTCTGGCTTGAACATTGCCAACAAGCCCACCGCGCGGCTGACGCTCTCGGCGTGATAGGTATCCTGAGTGCGCGTAAAAACTTCTTTCATGGTGGCGACTTTGACACTGCCCATGTACACGTCGTATTGCGCTTTAACGGTACGAACATTGGAAGGATGCGCTGTACCGATGGCCGCAGATGCGGGTGTAACCATAAACGAGGCTATCGGAGTAGTCGTTGCAGTCGCAGAAGCGGCAACAATGGTGGAGGTTGCGGTAATGGCTGGCGCAGAGAGTAAGGTCGTTGGGAGGCTAATAAAGAAAAGTCCCACAGCGAAATGTCCAATGACAAATTTAAAAGGAGCGCGCATAAGATTAGTACAGCCCGGGCGAAACAAGCGCGCAGCTGGGTTGCTTGACGCGATGCAAGATTACTTTGCCATCATCGGTCAGGCTCAAATAGCCTTTGCAAAACCAGCGTATGGCTTGCGCGTAAATACGATGCTCTTGTTGCAACACGCGTGTAGCAAGCGTGGTGGCGGTATCATTTGGCAGCACCGTCACCGCTGCTTGAATAATAATCGGGCCATGATCCACATCACGGGTTACAAAATGCACCGTGCAACCGTGGATTTTTACGCCGTCTTTTAGCGCGCGCGCATGAGTATCGAGGCCGCTATAAGACGGCAGCAGCGAGGGATGAATGTTGATTAAGCGGCCACGATAACGCGTGACAAAGGCAGCGGTGAGAATCCGCATAAATCCCGCCAACACAATAAGATCAGGTTGATATTGATCGATGCAACTTGCCATCGCCGCATCAAAACTTTCACGCTCAGCAAAATCGCGATGTGCGATGACCATCGTCGGAACGCCGTTTTTTTGTGCAACAGCAAGCCCCGCCGCATCGGCGCGATTGCTGATGACCGCTGCGATGCGACAAGGTAATTTCGCTCGCAGCAACGCTTCCATGTTACTGCCGCGACCTGAAATTAAAATGACGATAGATTTCATAGTGAAGTTAAGTTATACGATGCCTGTCTAACCGACAGAGGTTTGTGCTTCATTCCCCACCCGCGCCTGAATATTGCCGATAACCCATACCGTCTCGCCCGCTTGCGTCAGTTGTTGCCGCGCAACATCGGCATCTTGCGCGCTCACCACCACTACCATGCCGATGCCGCAATTAAACGTGCGCGCCATTTCTTGCGCGTCGATATCGCCTTGCGCTTGCAGCCAGCTAAACAACTTGGACATCGGCCAAGATTTTGCATCCAGCACCGCCTTCACATTTTGCGGCAACACACGCGGCACATTCTCTAATAATCCACCGCCAGTAATATGCGCCATGCCTTTAATGGTGAGCGTTTGCATCAGTGCCAACAAGGGTTTCACGTAGATGCGCGTAGGAGCCATAAGGCAATCGGCCAGCGTTTTGTCACCCTCAAATTGCATGTTGAGATCAACGCCGCTGCGGCTGATAATTTTTCTAATCAAAGAAAACCCATTGGAATGCACGCCGTTCGAAGCCAGCCCCAACACCACATCGCCGGGGCGAATATCTGCACCTGTAATAATATTTTCTTTCTCCACCACGCCGACGGCAAAGCCCGCCAAATCATATTCACCCAGCGGATACATGTCCGGCATCTCGGCTGTTTCGCCACCGATTAACGCACAGCCGGCTTGCTCGCAACCAGCGGCAATGCCTTTAATTACCTCAGTTGCGGTTGCCACATCTAATTTTCCACAGGCGAAATAATCCAGAAAAAATAGCGGCTCTGCGCCCTGCACTAAAATATCATTCACGCTCATGCCGACTAGATCAATGCCTACCGTGTCGTGTCGATTGAGGGCAAAGGCTAATTTTAATTTAGTGCCCACGCCATCCGTGCCCGACACCAAAACGGGGTTGCGAAATTTTTTAGAAATCTCAACTAAGCCCCCAAAGCCACCGATGCCACTGAGTACTTCTGGGCGCATGGTGCGCTTGGCAAAGGGTTTGATATTCTCCACTAATTGGTCACCCGCGACGATGTCCACACCCGCATCGCGGTAGGATAATGAGGCTTGTTTTTTGAGGTTGGTGGGGTGGTTCAAGTTGAATTCTCGCTTTCTTCAAGATACAGTGCAGGCCATTCTGGCTGGAAATTTTACGAGTGGATTTTACCTGAAATGACCCCTCAACGCTTCGTTGCCCTGCAATGCTTGATATTTGCACTCGCCATCGCGTGGCTACTGTACCTGCTCGGCCCAATTTTAATGCCCTTCGCCGCCGCCGCCATACTTGCCTATATTTGCGACCCATGGGTCAGCAAAATTAGTGCGTGGAAAATATCTACCAAGCGCAGCATTCCGCGAGTAGTCGCGACACTCTTCGTGATGCTAGCCCTGCTCGGCATCGCGATATTATTAGTGCTTATCATGCTGCCGCTGCTGGCTAAAGAAACCAGTCATTTCGTCACACGGTTGCCGCATATTGTCGCTGCCATTCAATCAAAATTACTGCCGTATTTGCAGCAATATTTTGGTGACACCTTGCAGCTCGATAAAGATGGCTTACAAAGTTTAATCAAAGAGCACTGGCAAATGGCCGGGGGCATCGCCGCCAAACTGTTGCCTTGGTTGAGCGGTAGCGGCGCTCTATTAGTCGAGGTGCTGCTTAATTTGGTGTTAATCCCCGTCGTATTATTTTATTTGCTGTGCGAATGGCCGCATTTGCGGGCGCGTATCGACCATCTCATTCCCCGCCGTTGGCATGGTAAGGTGTCAGAAATAGCAAGCGAAATTGATGCTGTGCTAGCAGAATTTTTACGCGGCCAAATGACCGTCATGCTCATCATGAGCGGTGTTTACGTGTTCGGACTGTGGGCGGTGGGGCTGGAATTCGCGCTGCCTATCGGCATCATCGCTGGCATATTAGTTTTTGTGCCCTACGTCGGCATGATCGCGGGTTTGGCCTTTGCCACGCTGGTCGCCTCCACTCAGTTCGCACAATTTTCCGGCGTGCTGTGGGTGTGGGGCGTATTTGCTGCGGGGCAAGTATTAGAAGGATTTATCATCACACCAAGGTTCGTCGGCGAGCGCATCGGCTTGCATCCGCTGGCAGTTATTTTTTCGCTGTTAGCGTTCGGGCAGTTGTTCGGATTTTTTGGCGTGCTGCTCGCGCTGCCTTTGTCAGCCGCGCTATTGGTGGGATTGCGCCATGCGAAGGAATGGTATTTGGCGAGCACGCTATATAAAAAATAAACCAGCGCAAAAAAATAACCCTATAACAAATTTGGATAATTTCTCACCCCGCCATTCCCGCATGCGCGCGAATGACGGAAGCTTTGAATTTTCAAACGCCCCCTATGAAGCGTGATACTAAAATAGTGATCCTCAAAATAAATATTTTTTCATGAAACAACTCGCACTCAACATCACGCCCACTTGGCAGCCCACGCTGGATAATTTTGTCGTAGGCCGCAATGTGGAAATTATTTCTACGCTGCGTCACGCCCTTGCTGGTCAGTCAGCCACTAGCCGAGCTCACGCTTCTGGACAATGCTTCACGCTATGGGGCGAGGCAGGCAGCGGCAAAAGCCATGTGCTGCAGGCCATTTTTCAATACGCGCAAACGATGGGACTAGCGGCCAGCTACACTTGCGCTGTCGTGCCGGAGTATGCCGACAAAAATTTATCTATTGTCGCAATAGATGATGTGGAAAGACTGGACGGCGAGGCGCAAATAAAATTATTCGCCCTCTATAATTGTTTGCGTGAAAACGGTGGTTTGTTGCTGGTGAGTAGCCATGCCGCGCCCGTCCATTTAACGGTACGTGATGACCTGCGAACGAGGCTAGGATGGGGTTTGGTCTATCAGCTACACGGCTTGAACGATGAAGAAAAAGCGCAAGCACTCGACCAACATGCACAGGTGCGCGGGCTAAATTTATCGCCCGAAGTCACGCAATATTTACTGCGCCACGGGCGGCGTAACTTGCCCGCGCTACTTGCGGTGCTAGACGAATTGGACACACACTGTATGAGGTTGAAGCGCACACCTTCCGTACCTTTGTTAAAAGAAGTGATGCAAAATTTTAATTTGGAGATGCAATGACTCAAGATGTAACGAACCGGGGCGGAATGAATCTTGCCTTATTTGATCTGGACAATACTTTATTAAGTGGCGATAGCGACTTTGAGTGGTCGCAATTTTTAATCGAACAAGGCGTACTAGAACGCGAACTATTTGAAATAAAAAACCTCACTTTTTATGAGCAATACAAAGCCGGCACATTAGATATTCATGAGTTTTTAGAATACCAATTACGCCCTCTATCACGCCATTCGCGGCATGTGTTAGATGGTTGGTTAAAAGAATTTGTGCAACAAAAAATGCTCGCTCTCATCGGCACGCCCGCCAAACAATTAGTTGCCCAACATCAAGCCGCCGGCGATATTTGCGTCATCATCACCGCTACCAACAGCTTCGTCACCAGACCCATCGCAGGACAATTTGGTGTAGATCATTTAATCGCCACCGAGCCGGAGCACAAGGACGGCGAATTCACCGGGCAACTCGCCGACATTCCCTGCTTCCGCGAAGGGAAAATTACTCGCCTAGAAAACTGGATGGCGCAACGCGGATGGAATTGGCACAGCTTTAACAACAGTTGGTTTTATAGTGATTCATTAAACGACCTACCACTGTTGGGTAAAGTAAAAGTACCGATTGCCGTGGATCCCGACCCCACCCTGCGCGCCCACGCCACGCAACATGGCTGGCAAATAATCAGCTTGCGCGGGTTATAATTCAGCCGCTATCGCGGTACAGGAAAACGCTTACCAATCATAGTCATTCAGGCGTTTTGAAATGAAAAAATAATTGCACTGGCAAGTTTGATTTTTGCATTCACCGCTTCCACACCCGCACTCGCTTCTGGCAAAAACACTCAACAAAATAAATAGTGCGATTCGCCCCCGCCCCATGTGGAACGATTGGGTATCGTTAATTTTGCCCGCTGTCTGGATACAGACAGCGGGCATTTTTACAATGTAAGCCGTTATCGGATCGCTAATTTAAATTGTCCGATGACGCGAAATAATTCCTGTGCATTCTTTTTCAATGAATCCGCAGTATTGTCTACAGAATGGAAGGTGCGCATGTGTTCTTCCATGTTGCTGGCCAGCTCATCCATATTGCGTGCAACATTTTTGACCGCCTTAGATTGTTCTTTGGTGGCCGTGGCGATGTCCAATGATTGCTCGGTGACGCTGTTGGTAGATAAGATAATTGCCTCTAATGTTTCGTGCGTTTTTTGTACATAGGTCAGGCCAGAAGCTGCCTCGGTTGCCACGCGCCCCATGGATGTCACAGAAGCATTTGTCGCATCTTTAATTAGCGCAATCATCTGTGAAATGTCCGCCGTGCTAGCTGCTGTGCGGGTCGCTAGGGTTCGGACATCATCCGCCACCACGGCAAAACCGCGTCCTTGCTCGCCTGCTCTGGCGGCTTCGATTGCAGCGTTGAGCGCGAGTAAATTCGTTTGATCGGCAATGCTTTTGATAACATTAGCTACCTCGCCAATTTTTTGTACCAGCTTGCTTAGTTCATCAATTTGTATGGCGGATGAATGCACGGTGGTCATCATTTTCTGGGTGATTTCGATGCTTTTCTTAATGTTCTCCCGACCCACTTGCACGATAGTTGAAGTCTTGGTTGCCGCATCAACGGTAGCTTGTCCGTTTGCAGCAACCGATGTGACCGACGTACTCATTTGATCCATCACTGAGCTGGTTTGTATAACATGGTCGCTCTGCGAGGAGGCATTGAGCTTAGCTTGCGTGGCCTGAGTGGATAGTGTGTTGGATGAAGTCACCATGGTTTGTGCGGCCTGATTAAATTGCAACATGGTGTCACGTAGTTTGGCCGTGAAATGATTAAACGTGCGCACCACCTGCGTAATTTCATCATGGCCGGTCGCGGGAATAACTGCAGCCAGATTGCCTTGTTGGGCGATTTCATTAACGTGCCGTGAAAATTCATTTAGTCGCGTGATAATACCTTTGCTTAAAAAATAAGAGATGATGAGCAACGCCGCGCACGAAATAATCGTAGAGATGGTTAACAGCTTTTGAGAATCTGTAGCGGCCATTTCCCCACCTTGCTGCGATCTGTCGGTGTTGGTTTTAATAAGCTCGCTCAAGGCAGCCATATCTGTTTCCAGCGCGGAAAAACTAGCTCTAAACGCCGGAAGCTGGGCATCTGCTGCGACACGATTTTTTCCTGCAAACGCAATAATGTCATTGGCACTCGCCACATATTTATCCAAAGTGGGCTTGATTTGAATTAGGGCTTTTTTGATATGGGGGTCTAAATTAAGCTCGGCATTTTTCCCCAAATTTTCGCGTAACTCATTGGCATGATCCTGCATTGAAGCTTCTGCATCGCGTAACATTTCTTGGTTCCCCACCTCTCCCGCGTACAAGGCTGATAGAACATCTGCGCGAATAGCATCGTGCATCATATCCGCACTTGAATGATTTTTTAAGGCCGAGAAATTGGTGGTGATGTCACCGAGCGAAGTTGAAAGCTCGCGGTTACCCACATAACCACTACTCGCAACAGTCACCACAAAAGATAGGGCGAGCAAGCTAAAGGCAAATAACTTTTGCTTAATGGTTAAATTGCTTTTCATATTAAACTCCAATAGGTGAAGGCCAGAAATAAAGGCCAGAGAAATAAAGGCCAGAAAGATAAAGGCCAGAAAGACAAGTTCCGAAAAGATTGGCGGGGCGTGTGGTGTGAAGCTGTTCGCACTTAAAGACAATATCGGCAATTTTCTAAAAATATTAAGTGATGCTAGGTGCTATAGCGCGTGAGGCGAGCGGGGATAAATTTTTGCGCGTGTTAAAATTTAGTATGAGCAAAGCCTTTACCAAAGAGAACGATTCAGACGATGAAGATGACGAGTTTCAGCCGTCACCGGCGTTGCCCGTTGGCGTAAAAAATTACATCACGCCGCAGGGCTTTCAACGCCTGCAAAATGAGCTGGATCAACTGTGGCGCGTGGAGCGACCGGTGTTGGTGCAAACCATCACCTGGGCGGCTTCCAATGGCGACCGTTCGGAAAACGGCGATTATATTTATGGCAAAAAACGCCTGCGCGAGATTGATAAACGCATCCGGTTTTTAGTCAAACGCTTGGATCATGCCGAGGTGGTAGACCCCGCCGTGCGCGGTGTATGTGAGCAAGTTTTTTTTGGCGCGACGGTCACCGTGTGCCGCGCGGATAGGGTGGAATATGTGTATAGCATCGTCGGCGTGGATGAGGCGAACCCCGCGCAGGGTTTGATTAGCTGGGTTTCGCCGCTGGCGCGTGCGCTCATTAAAGCGCGGGTAGGCGATGAGGTAACGCTACAAATTCCGGGTGGTGTGGAACAATTGGAGGTAATCGAGGTGGTGTATCAAGCCATTTTATTGGGCGATTAATTTGGGCGAAATTATTTTCCGCTAAATTTTTATTCAGGGTGAAGGCTTTTTTGGGGATACGTATAAATATATGTCATTCCATTTCTAATTGAATAATGTCAGAGGGACGCTAAGCCCTTCTCCCTCCGGGAGCAGGGTTGGGACGAGGGAGCAAGATTGAGGGCTTAAATAAACCAAAATTGGAATAATGACCAACATGACCACCCCACACATCATTTTTATTCCCGGCACCAACCCTAAGCCGCGTGCGGAGGAGCATCGCACCTTGCTGTGGCGCACACTGCTAGAAGGTGTACGGCGTGTCGATGCAAAGGCTGCACAGCATTTGCAGGGATACCCCGCGCAGTTTCATCTACTGAGTTGGAATCAGCTTTTTTACCATGAGCATAAAGATATCAGTATAGATCTGCCGTGGGTGGAGGCACTGTTGAGCAAGCCTAAACCTATCGAACAGGATATTCTGGACGCAAATGCGACCCGGCTTACAATCAATCGGGTGGTGCTGAAGGTGCTTGACCACCTGCCTTTTTTGCTGCGATTCTTACCCGAGCGCGCGAGTAAAATATTGTCGGATATAGGGCGATATTTTAATGATACCGAGCAAGTGGCCAAGCAGATTCGCGGCTTATTAAAGCAAGTGTTGCTGCCGCTATTGGAAAAAAATGAGCCTGTCCTCATCATCGGACATAGCATGGGTTCAATCATTGCCTACGATGCTTTATGGGAGATGTCACAGGAAAATATCATGCGACAGCAGAATATATCAGGCAAGGTAGATTTTCTGACGCTGGGTAGCCCATTGGGCGTGCGTTATGTTCAACGCAGATTATTGGGTTGGCAAGGGGCGGGGCGCACGACCTATCCGGCCAACATACGCAAGTGGATCAACGTTGCTGCCGAGGGTGACTTAGTCGCGCTGAACGGAAATTTTAGCGACCGCTTTAAAGCAATGCGCGAGCGTGGTCTCGTTGTATCTATCGAAGATTACGATCACGGCGTATACAATTTTTTTAGGAATGAAGAGGGGCTCAACAGCCATCGCTCCTATGGATACCTCATTAATCCAGTGGTGGGAAAGGTTGTTGCAGATTGGTGGCGGGAGAGTGGAAATTAAATAATGCTCGCTTAAACCTTAGCCCAGCGCGGGAAATAATCCGCGCATTCCACCCGCAATAAATTCTACGGCGATAGCCACAAGTATCAGCCCCATCAATCGCGTAAAAATATCAATGCCGATTTTTCCCAGTCTCCGCGCTACCCAAGGCGCGATTAAAAAAGTGAGCCACACCGTCGCGCTGAGTAAAATAATTTCCAGCCCCATAATTAAATAATGCTCTAGTCCCTGCGCCTTGTGCGCGACTAATATCACCGCGCTGATCGATCCAGGCCCCGCCAAAAGCGGCGTAGATAAAGGCACAATGGCGTGCGCGGGACTGATGCTTGTGCTGTTTAAATCATCGCCCGACAAGCCATCTTGAATTAAATCATCCTTGCTTTGTATCGCTTGCCGCAGATTTCCGCTGAGCATTTTTAGCGCAAGCAGCATCAGCAAAATGCCGCCCGCTACGCGGAATGAATGCATGCTGATGCCAAAAAATTCGAGTAGAGGCTGACCGATGAGCAACGCGGTCAGCAAAATCGCACATACGGCGAGCGAGGCAATGCGTCCCACTTGCGAGCGTTTTTGATCGGTCATGCCCGCGGTGAGTAGAACGATGATGGGGATGATGCCGATCGGATCAAGGATCGCGAACAGGCTGATGAAAATTTTTGTGTATTCGGTAAAGTCGAGCATGGTTATTGGGCCTATTTCAAGAAGATGAAATTAATTCTCTATCGCTTTTACTCGCGCATCTCGCGCCCAGTTAGTTTCAAAAATACATCTTCTAAATTTGCGGGACGGTGCAAGTAACGTAGCTCGCCGTGCTGGCGCAGATGCGCTAACAGCGGCTGTGCATCTATAACGTAGCAAAATACCGTTTCTCCGCTTACTTCAAAACGGTTAGAAAATTGCGCGGCATTTTTTGCCGCCCATACGCTAGCCTGTTCGCCAAAAACTTCCACCACTTGCGCTTCGATATGTTGCTCAATTAAAGCGCGCGGCGAGTCTTCTGCGATCATGCGGCCTTGGTCGAGAATCGCTAGGCGGTGACATAGCCGCTCTGCCTCATCCATGAAATGTGTCGTGAGCAGCAAGGTTTTGCCTTGCGCGGTGAGTTCACGCAAACGCTGCCAGATTAGGTGACGCGCCTGCGGGTCGAGCCCTGTGGTGGGCTCATCCAGAAAAATAATTTCAGGGTCATTGACCAATGCGCGCGCCAAAGTTAGTCGACGTTTCATGCCACCGGACAGGGTCGGAATTTTTGCATTGCGCTTGCTGGTAAGGTTGGCGAATTCTAGCAACATGGGCAAGCGCGCCTCGATCTCGGTATCGCTCATGCTGAAGTAGCGACCATACACCAGCAGATTTTCTGTGACGGTAAAATCGGGGTCAAGATTGTCCATCTGCGGCACGACACCTACGCGCAATCTTGCTGTGCTGGCCTGTTGTGGGATGGCGTGTCCCAGCAGACTCAGCTTGCCGGCCTCCGGTTCAATCAAGCCCAACAATAGGCGCAGCGTGGTGGTTTTGCCTGCACCGTTGGGGCCGAGCAGGCCGTAGCATTCGCCTTTTTTGATGCTCAAACTGAGGTTGTTTACAACGACGTTTCCCGCGTAAGATTTTTGTAAGTTTTGTGCGGAGATAACAGCTGTCATAGGGGGTGGCCAATAAAATGCTGGGTCACTATTTCTTTTATTTTGTGTAATTGTCCATGAAAAAAATGGCCCGTATCCGGCACAACAACAATCGGCAAGTGCTGTGGGCGCGCCCATTGCAGGGCGGCGGCAAGCGGGATCACTTCATCGCTTTCACCGTGAATCACCAAGGTGTTATCCGGCACAGGTGGCATGGCAAAACGCACCACGGCGGGGGCGATCAGCACTAAGTGTTGGGGCTGTAATTGTTGTGCGGCACGCGCTTGCACATAGCCGCCGAATGAAAAGCCGGACAATACCAAGGGCAAATTTCCAAACGTTGCGCGGGCGTAATTTGCCACTGCAATAGCATCGTCCACCTCGCCTTCGCCGTGATCGTAAACGCCCTCACTCGCGCCCACGCCGCGAAAATTAAAGCGCAGCGCGACGCAGCCCAATTCCGAAAAAGTCTTAGCCAAGGTAGTGACAATTTTGTGTCCCATCGTGCCGCCTTGTGGGGGCAGGGGATGCGCGATGATGGCGATGGCGCGGGGTTCGCCGCGTGGTGGGTGCAGCGCGATTTCTAAATTGCCGACTGCGCCCAAAATATTTGCAGAGCTTGGAATGATAGCAGGGTGAGTTTTAGACATTTAAATCACCAGCCGCGTAACAATTCGTCCATGTTTAATATGCTCTTCGATAATTTCATCTACATCGGTCTCGTCGATATAGGTGTACCAAACGCCCTCTGGATAAACCACCAACACAGGTCCTTCGGCGCAACGATCTAGGCAACCTGCCGAGTTTATGCGAATACGCTGGCCGACCAAACCCAATGCTTTTACTTTATTTTTGGCGTAGTCGCGAATTTTTTGCGCGCCGAAATTATTACAACATTCTTCTCCATTCTCGCGCTGATTGGTGCAGAAAAATACGTGCTTATCAAAGTAACTCATACATGCCTTTTGAATTTTAAAGAGTGCGATTATACAACCAGCCCAATTTGCTCACGTACTGCTTGCTCGCCCACGCCGCAGCCATAAATAGACGATTAATAAAAGGGGGAAAACAAAAGCGGTAGTTTGTGATAATTCGTTATAGTTAAATAAATGCCCGTACTTTAGTTGGTACATTTGGCGGATGGAAGCGGGCGCGTTGCTGTCCATTACGCCATGCGCTAACACGGTGTATAGCAGCGCGCTGAGGGCTGTGCCGCATAGCTTATTTTTATACAATAAACGCGCGCTGAAAAATAACAGTGCCGCCCCCGCAGCGATTCCCAGCAAGGCTTCGCTGTTAATCCATAACCATAGCGCCCAAGATTTTAGCAAGATCGCTGCGGTGATAAATTTCGCCAGCGCGACGGTACACAACACCAACACAAGTGCGACCAGCAGATGCCGTTTATGCTGCAACAGGCTGACTAACAACATGCCCAGCATAACCAGATTGAGTGCCACGACGATGCTTTGCAACCAATTAAACGGCGCGGGTTTAGTCGCGATGAAAAGGCTTAGTGCGCCGTCGCGTAAAAATACATTGCCCAACATCGGCAACAGTGGGTTGATCTGCGCGAACATCCATAATGCGACCAGGGCTAAGCCAAAATTGGCGGTATCGCCTTCGATAAAATAATGTCTGCGTAGCGCGTGTATCTGCAAAATAATATGGGGGCGCAATGCGAGGCTGGCTGCCAGCAGTGCGCCCAAAACCGCACCGCTAGCGTTCGCGACAAAATCAAGATTAGAGCTGATGCGAACCGGCAAATACATTTGCGCGTATTCCATCGTCAGCGACAGACACATCGCGCTGAGCGTGGCACAAAATACGCTGGCAATTGTCCGCATATGCAACTGGAAAATTAAGCCAAATAACACACCTAAAGGCAGGTAGGCCAGCAGGTTTACCGCGAAATCAAACCAAGTGTATTGCACGCGCAACGGCACGCGCAGCACTTCTGCAAAATCCAAGCCTTGATTTTGCCATCCTGTGAACGGTGACAAGCTGCCGAATACAATAAACAATACATACCCAGCCGCGAGATAGTAGCGCAGCCGGACACGTTCGGTGGGGGTGGGCACGGTGTTCATGATGAGCGTGAGTGTACGGGATTTTTGTTTCGCAAAATATTTAGATATTCAGCTTGTTCATTAAAACAAAGCCTCGCGATTCCCACCTACGCGAAAATCACGGGGATAAAATTGTTAGCCTTGACGCATTGTAAAAACATACAGCCCCCCGCGCATGTCTTGCGCCAAAAAAATATTGCATTACCTCCTCATTTGCCGTACCTTTCTGCCTTGCGTAGGGGTCCTGATTAGCTGCTTAGTCGGGTGAGAAAAACCCTTTGAACCTGTACGGGTAATGCCGTCGTAGGGAAGCGTCTAGCCACAAGCTGTGCTCCCTAAATTTTAATTGTGCCGGTTTGATTTTTGCCGGTTTGCCAAATTCTAATTTCTGGAGCCATATCATGAATGCCCATCCCAAATTTCTTGCTGAAGAAGCGCACGTAGACGAAGCGGCCATCCAGCCTTTGCCGAATTCGCGCAAAATTTATGTGCAAGGTTCACGTGCTGACATACAAGTGCCGATGCGCGAAATCAGCCAATCTGACACGCCCGCCATGAGTGGCGCGGAAAAAAATCCACCAATTTACGTATACGATTGTTCCGGCCCATACACCGACCCCGCTGCGAAAATTGATATTCGTTCCGGCTTAGCCACACCGCGTGCGCCGTGGATCAATGAGCGTAATGATAGCGAAGCATTGTCCGGACCCAGTTCGCAATATGGCGTGGAGCGTTTGAACGATGCCGCGCTGAATGAGCTGCGTTTTAATTTGATCCGCCAGCCGCGTCGCGCCAAGGCCGGCATGAATGTTTCTCAAATGCATTACGCCCGTCGCGGCATCATCACGCCTGAAATGGAATATGTGGCCATCCGCGAAAACATGCAGCGTCGCGAGTATTTAGCCGCGTTAAAAGCCTCTGGCAAAACTGGCCAAAAAATGGCTGAGATGATGGGACGACAACATCCCGGACAGTCATTCGGCGCCAGCATTCCTGCCGAGATCACTCCAGAATTCGTGCGCTCTGAAATCGCCCGTGGCCGCGCCATTATTCCCGCCAACATCAATCACCCGGAAGTCGAACCGATGATCATCGGGCGCAATTTTCTGGTGAAAATTAACGCCAACATCGGCAACTCTGCGGTCACTTCCAGCATCGGCGAAGAAGTCGAAAAACTCACTTGGGCGATCCGTTGGGGCGCGGACAACGTGATGGATTTATCCACCGGCAAACACATTCACGAAACGCGCGAATGGATTATCCGCAACTCGCCCGTACCGATTGGCACGGTGCCGATTTATCAAGCGCTGGAAAAAGTTTCTGGCCGCGCCGAAGACCTCACTTGGGAAATTTATCGCGACACCTTGATTGAGCAAGCCGAGCAAGGCGTGGATTACTTCACCATCCACGCGGGCGTGTTGTTGCGCTACGTGCCGATGACGGCGAATCGCATGACCGGCATTGTTTCGCGCGGCGGCTCTATCATGGCGAAATGGTGTTTGTCTCATCACAAAGAATCCTTCCTGTACACACACTTTGAAGACATCTGCGAAATCATGAAAGCCTATGACGTGAGTTTTTCATTGGGCGATGGCCTGCGTCCCGGCTCGATCTACGATGCGAATGACGAAGCGCAACTGAGCGAATTAAAAACGCTGGGCGAGCTCACGCAAATCGCGTGGAAGCATGATGTGCAAGTGATGATCGAAGGCCCCGGCCATGTGCCCATGCACCTTATCAAAGAGAATATGGACCTGCAACTGGAGCAGTGCCACGAAGCGCCGTTCTACACACTGGGCCCGCTCACCACCGACATCGCGCCCGGCTACGACCACATCACCTCCGGCATTGGCGCGGCGATGATAGGTTGGTATGGCACGGCCATGCTGTGTTATGTCACGCCCAAAGAACACCTCGGCCTGCCGGACAAAAACGATGTGAAAGATGGCGTCATCACCTACAAACTTGCGGCACACGCCGCCGACCTCGCCAAGGGACATCCCGGTGCGCAAATCCGCGACAACGCATTATCCAAAGCACGTTTTGAATTCCGCTGGGAAGACCAATTTAATTTGGGGCTTGATCCCGACAAAGCGCGCGAATTTCACGATGAAACCCTGCCCAAAGATTCTGCCAAGGTCGCGCATTTTTGCTCGATGTGCGGCCCACATTTCTGCTCGATGAAAATCTCGCAAGACGTGCGCGACTACGCCACTGCAAAAAACTTAGATGAGCAGACTGCATTGCAAAAAGGCATGGCCGAAAAATCGCAAGAGTTT
>JANONT010000182.1:0-7479 GCA_031420955.1 Candidatus Nitrotoga sp.
CACCCTTTGTCCTTCCCTTGGAGGGGCAAAGGGTGAGCGCGCAATCTGGCATGATTGAGCTCTTTATGGAATAAAGCGTAGCTCGCTTGGTTGTACGCCTTCCCAAAAAACTGCCCGAAAGAAAAATCGCCCGAAAGAAAAACCGCCAGATAGTTGCCTATCTAGCGGTTTTGAGTTTTTAGGGTACGCCACCCGAAGTGGCGATCCTAAATGACGGGCTCGGTACTTTAAGGCCTAGATGTCACATTAAGCTGACTTACACCGCCCAAGTTTGTTCTAACACAAACAACGGTTGGAGCAGTGTTAGTGGCTGCCAGAACTGTTCTTAAAGAGAACGCGTTAGCGATCACACCTACGTTGCCTATCGATGTTCCCGTACAAGCACCGTCGACTAATGCGCCATTAAATATCTGAACAGTATTTGAGATTTGTCCATTACCGTTCGCAGCAACCGTACCATCCACACGTAAGCGCAGGCTCACTGTTCTGAGTAGTGCCAAGGTAACCGCAACGGTATCAGGTGGGCCAACCACGACAGGAGTATTATTGAAGCCATTACCAGCCTGGCAGATTGCAGGGGGAACAAGCTGGGCATCTTCAACTGAAGCCAAGAGAATACGGCGACCTCCATCTGGCAGGGTAACTTGGTTAAGGGGATTTAGACCAGAACAGGGGAAGGGATCCAGTGCCGGACGTACACTGTCCACCAGTGCAGGGCAAGCACCATCACAGCCTGCGGGACTTAAACGGCGATCCAGATTCCAGACTATTCCTTCAAAGTTGAACGGTGTGGCCAGCCTGTTGAGATCAACCTCCGGCATCTCTGGGTGACCCATGCCAATCGGTGTCAGATACTCGCCATTTTGCACGGGTGAGCCATCGGGCAATGTGTCACGACCTTGGATGTCGTAGGTTTTGTTAAGAGGATTAGCCACTTTATGCCGTGTGCGACCGATGACCTCGCGGGTGACCGGGTTCATTACTGCAAAATCTTCGGCCAAGGTATATGCGCCATCGTTTGGTCCGCAGCGGGCGGCCAGTGCCGGGTCGTTGATAATGCTGGCTAAACCAGAGGCGTACAGGCCAGCACAGGGGCTACCCGAGCTGCCGCCAAGGGTGGCAGAACCCAGCAGGAAGTCAAGGTCATAGCGTATTTTGAAAATACCGTTTGCGCCCGTGCCTAGCCCTTGCGCGGTACACGCTGCTATCCCACGCACTGCATTACACCCTGTGGTTGAAGCCAACGGCACTTCATGTGCCGCATTATCTGGGCCGTGGTGCAAGGAGTACACGTCCACCGCTGAATCCAAAGTAGTGAAGCCGATCAACAGCATACGGGTTCTTTGATTTAAAAAGCCTGCAACGTCAATCTCAGCTTCTTCAAAAAACACATAGTCAGGCTGATCTGGCGCATTACGTGTCAACAATGCTACGCCGATATGTGAGGAGTGTGGCGAGAAGAAACGTACGCCATTCACTGTCTCAAAATTGCCTTCGGCTGTGAACCAGTCACCCACTTTGATGGGCGCTAAAAAGTGCGAGTCTGCCGCAGGCGTGGCTGGATTTGCGGGGCGGTTACTCTGCGGGCAGAGGGCATCGCCTACGCCACTAGCATTGGAGCCGTTGCTGGATTGCACGCCACTGCGCGCTGATGTGCTGGGAATACACAGCGGATACCCTGTGGTAAAGGCATGCGTGTAATTGAGTGGGTCATTGGTGTAGCGTGGATCCGCACTACAGTTGGGGTTGGTAGGCGTGTTTCCACCTAAGCAACCCAAACCTTTTTGGATAGTGTGAACGCCATCGGGATCATTCAACCGTATCATAATACCCATGCCTCCTGGAGTGGCGGCAGTGGGTGGAGAAGCGGTTGTACCCGCACCGCTGTTGATGCGGAAATATCCATCTGCGTAGTTAATATACGTTACCACACCACCGATGATCTGCGGTAATGCCGCGCCCGCGAATATGTCGGAAGCACCCTTATGGATCATGATGTCACCCATGATAACGCCCACCCCCGGAATGCGGTTGGCCAACACCGTTACTCCGGCTGTTACTTTGCTGGCGCAGGTGTCGGCTTCGGCCAGACCGCTTTGGCCGAGTGCTTTACAATCTGCTGGCGCTTGGTCAAACAATTGTTGTAAGGTCAAACGATTAGCGGGGAGATCAAGCAACATGTTTCTGGGGACGATTATGTCTTGCCCTAAGATGGTCATGCTGCCTGCCGAATAAGGATCGCTCGGATCGACAATAGTCATTCTCTCAACCTCGCCAACTAAGCTATTGCCTGTTGCACCATTTGCACCGCGACCGAGTACGCCTTGTATGCCAGCTGCTTGACCGAATGCATCCATCGAGCTGATAGGGGATAATAATGTCAAGGCAAGTAATGCCAAGCCAGCCTGTAGTTTTTGTGATAACAACTTTCGGGATATCCAGTTTATGTTCGTGGGCGTTTCCATGTTTGCTTCTCCTCGTAAAATAATCGTTGAGTTTTCGTTATAAAACCAAAATACTAAAACACTTGTTGCTGAGCTACCTTGTAGTCATTTCAACCACCACTTTTGGGGTGGTTGGTAGGCGTAATCTACTCATGCCCAGATTGCAACACATGAGAGGGAAATACTTATTTAGCTATAAACTTGTACTAGTTTGCGCGGTAGGGATGTACTATATTTTTTAGTATAATTGTACCGGAAGCCTTGTTTTAAGGGGTGGCGCGAGCATTATTCCCGTTGTTTTTTCCCTGTGCCCAAGGTTGTTCGTCCCATCAACCAATTCCATCCGAGTATAGTCGAAGAATATTTGACTGTCACTTGGATTGTCGCTGTTGTATTGTGATGGTGTGGTGGGGATAATATGCCAATATGACAGCATGAATAATGGGTCGCATTTTATGGGGATTAATAACGATATGAAACGGACAGTGAGTGCGCCTTTTAAACAATCTATATGCGGCCAGCAGTTATCTGGTTTTACCCTGCTTGAGTTGTTGGTGGTGATGGTTATTCTGGGACTGTTGGCGGGTTACGTGGGACCTAAATACTTTGCTCAGGTGGGTAAGTCTGAGGTTAAAACAGCCAAAGCTCAAATTGAGGCCTTGGAGAAATCACTAGATTTATATCGCTTGGACATAGGGCGTTACCCTTCTTCTGAATTAGGGTTGAGCGCGCTGGTGACGCGGCCATTGAATGAATCTAAATGGCAGGGACCGTATCTTAAAAAAGGTATTCCGCTCGATCCTTGGGGGAAGCCTTATAGCTATAAATTTCCTGGTGAGCATGGCGAATACGATATTCTTTCGTTGGGCAAAGATGGCAAGCCCGGTGGCAGCGATGACGATGCGGACATAACTAGCTGGTGATGATCTGAATGAAATTTCGCGTTAAAGCCGTGCGCCAACCGGAGGGCATTATCGAGTTGGCGATTGAAGCTGCCAGCCAAGCGGATGCCATGCAAATTGTGCGCGCTCAGGGCGCGCGCGTGCTATCGGTTACCGCACAACAATCTTGGACAGGCTATCGACGGGTGCAGCCGTTTCCGTTGTTATTATTTACGCAAGAGTTGGTGACCTTGTTACGCGCGGGCTTGTCTTTAATCGAGACCATAGAAAGTTTGGCGGAGAAAGAGGTGCGCGCCGAGCACAAGAGCATACTCGAAACGATTGTAAAAGCATTGCAAGAAGGCAAGCCGTTTTCCCAAGCACTCAGCCAAATGCCTGCGGTCTTCCCAGAGCTGTATATTTCCCTCGTGCGTTCTAGCGAGCGTACCGGCGAGCTGGATGAAACCTTAGCGCGCTATATCAGCTACCGCACCCGCGTCGATCAAATCAGAAAAAAAATCATCAGTGCCTCTATTTACCCCGTGTTGTTGCTGGTGGTAGGTATGGCAGTGATGCTTTTTCTGCTGGGTTATGTGGTGCCTAAATTTAGCGTGGTATACGAAGAGGTAAGCCATAACTTGCCCTGGTTGTCGCAGCTATTAATGATGTGGGGGAAATTTTTAGCGGCGCATCAATTGGGGGTCGCGCTCACAGTGGTGGCGATGCTTGCATTTATTGGCTTTGTGTTGCAGCACCCGCGTCTCCGGCGACTACTGTTAAATAAAATTGAGAATATTCCCAGAGTGCGCGAACGCATTTTGTCGTACCAGCTTGGGCGATTTTATCGTTCGTTAGGTATGTTGTTGCGCGGTGGTATCCCTATTCTCACCGCGCTTGGTATGACGCAAGAAATATTAAGGCAGGATATGCGTCAACGGTTAGCGCAAGTGATGGCACGGGTGGGTGAGGGACAAACCCTTTCTCGCGCGATGGCGGACAACGATATGATGACCCCGGTCGCATTAAAAATGTTACGTGCGGGCGAGCGGGCGGGTAATTTAGGTGAAATGCTGGAACGCACGGCTGATTTCTATGATGAAGAAATGGCGCGCTGGGTAGATTGGTTTCTTAAATTATTTGAACCTATTTTGATGGCCGTTATCGGCGTGTTGATCGGCCTGATTGTCATACTAATGTACTTGCCGATTTTTGAACTGGCGAGCAGCATTCAATAATGCTTCGTTGCTTTCGTCACACCGCTAATCAAAAATCCTGAGGGCTTTTTTGGGCGGAGCGTATTGAAACTTCCAATCGCTGTATTGGCTCGCGTTGCTAAAGTGCTGATACATGGGCGGGAAATTATCCACTTTAATCGGGGTGTCGTGCGACAGGCTGTACACGCCGATGATGGACTTGCCATCCGCAGCGCGCAGCACTCCCCATTTTGCTTGACCAGTCATCGGGTCGATAAAAATTTTCCGCAAATGGCGCTTCGTAGAAATCAGCCGCCTATCTAAAATAAGATCTTCTAATGTCATTGGCAGTTGGCCGACTACGCCAGAGCCAGTCTCGGCATAGGAATGGAGAGCTTGCCGAAACTGTTCGCCGATAAATAAAAGTTCACGCTCTTTTTCGCGCTGCCCTTCGGTGTGCCACACCATGCCAGCGGAGGCAAGAACAGCCCCGTGCAACGCTACCAGTAGCAGCACAGCTATGTAAGTAAATCCTTGTTGGCGGCGGTAGTTCATCGCATTTAATCTACCATTGACTATACGGCTCACCATTTAACGACTCCCCCTCTGCGCCACTTTTTACATCAAACACGGCGCCTTTCCCAGTGACAAGGGGCGGGATAATAATCCACGTCGTCGCACTTTCAGTAATCGGGTCTAGCGGCAGCTTGCGTAAATATCGTTTAGTAACCAAGTCTTCCAAGCTGGCTGGGTAGCTGCCCGTATCGGCATAATGTTTGTCCAGTGAGTCGCGAATGAGCATTAAATTTTCTTTGAGCACCGCTTCGTTGGCGCGGGCGATACTTTGAAAATAGCGCGGCACCGCCAGCGTGAGCAGCAGCGCGACAATGCTCATCACCACCAATAGCTCTATTAAAGTGAAGCCAGATTTAAATTTAGCCATGATCTACCAATCGCGATAAGCCACGCCATTCAAGCCCATGCCGGATGATCGAGAATATATGTCATAAACATCGACCCCATCGCGAGGTGCATCCGGTGGACTGGCGTAACTACGTAAGCCCCAAGTTTCGGCGGCATTTATCGTGGTGTCGGGATGCATGGGGTCTCTGGGTATGCGGCGTAGAAAAAATATTTTGGATTGGACGGGGCTTTGTATATCTTCTTCGCCACTTACTAAAGTTTCGAGGGTCGGTGGGTAGCCCGATTTCCCCGCGCTTTTGATGATGCGCCCTTGATCGACAGCTAGCTTGTAAGCATCAATCGCGCCGCGAATTTCACGTAGATGAGTGCGCAATTCTTGCTCCTTTTGCCGCTGCACCACCAGTTCGGCGAGGGGCAATCCGATGCTGGCGAGGATTGCCACAATAGTTACTGTGACCAATATTTCAATCAGCGTAAAGCCGCGCATATCGCGAGCCGCATTTCCCTTTTTGCTAGAGATGATTGTGCGACTGAGCATCATGGCTTGAGGGATATTGACAGCGGGCTACCCAAGTTATAAGTCATAGTTTTATCATCCAATCCCCAAGGGGTGACGGTGGATAACTGAATTTGTGTTTTTTCGGCAGCGACTTTTACCTTGAATGTGACGCTGAATAACCCGCCCTTGCCTTGTGCGCCTTCTATGCCAGTGTTAGTAATATCTACTTCCAGCTTGCCGTTTTCGTCACTGAGTTTGTGCGTGATACGAATTTCAGAATCGGGTTGCTTGAAAAATTCACCAGGCAAAACATTAACCATTTCCAATATGGCAGGATCAAACTGTAGCGCAACAACTGCACCTAACAGCGGTGTGGTGGCCGAGCCATTTACCTCAAGCGTGAATTGTTCGCCCACCTTTGCTTCGGTCGGCGCGCTTAAATTAATTTGAAATGGCTGCGCCTCGGCTGGCTTGGGCGGCTCCATTGTGTGTGCGACAGCAGTTGATTTTTCCACCGCGTTATTTTGCAAGCTGGCACGCCGCACTTTTAGATTGGTTTCCGTACCTGACCATAGCTCCATATCATGTGCGTCAGGCCGCTTCACTTTGCGCACGATGCGTGGTGTAATCGACAGCACGATTTCGGTTTTTTGTGTGGAGTCTTTCGGCTGTGAAAATAGACGACCCAAAATCGGTATATCCATCAGCCCCGGCAGGCCACTCGCAGTATTTCGTTCCTCGTCGCGGATCAAGCCCATCAACACTTGCGTCTCGCCATCTTTCAATTGCAGAGAGGTGTTGATGCTGCGCGTGCCCACGCGAAAAGCCACCGAGCCTTGCTTGGTCACCACTGATTCTCCCAACGTACTCACTTCTAATGCGACCTTGATCGACACATTATCGTCCAGCAAGATGAGGGGTTCCACATCCAGTTTCAGCCCCACATCCAAGTAAGTGATATTTTCGGTCGTCACTGGATTGGTCGAGCCAGGCACTACGCTAGAGGTAATCACCGGCACGCGGTCACCGACCAACACTTTCGCTTTGTCGCGATTTTTCACGCGTATGCGCGGGTTGGAAATAACATTCACAATACTATTATCCTGCCGCAATTTCAGTGCGGTGCTAGCATTCACCCCAATATTGGTGCTGGTCAAATCGCCGCCAGAGGGCAAGTCAGCCAGCGTAATGCGGGCGGCGTTGGGCACCAGCCAAGTAAAGGTATCCGGCCAACTCACACCCAGCTCCAAAGCGCGGTTGCGGTTAATTTCTAGCACCTCCATTTCTAGCACGACTTCTGGCTCGGCCAAATCTTGCGTGCGGATGACTTTTTCAATGAGCCGGATCGCTTCCGGCGTATCTCGCACCACAATTAAATTGCGCGCCTCATCAACGTGCAGGTCTTTTGTTTTGAGAATATTTTTGATCGTCTCGGCAGTGTCTTTAGCACTGCTGTTGACGATATAAAAAGTGCGAACGATTAAATCTTGATGTTGCTTAATTTTCGCGGGCGTGTCGGGATAAATCAACACCGAGTT
>JANONT010000183.1:0-3269 GCA_031420955.1 Candidatus Nitrotoga sp.
CCCGGCAGCAATACTCCAACACCTGGCACGACAACGGCTCCAACTTGGTTTCCGACTTGCGCGGTAAAAAGCGCGATGTCGGTGTAATCAAATTTATCTTCCAACACGGGGCGGATCAGTGTCTCGTCGGGATCATTGCCGACTCTCACGGTGATGGCTTGTGTGTCAGTTAAACCATTGCTGGTCACACTCACAATTACTTCGTAAACTTTATTGCCCGCAAACGTGGGTCGCTCGAAATCGGCTTCTTCCCTAAAACTCAACACACCCGTTACTCGATTGATTGTAAATTTAGCTGCATCTAAGCCGCCAACAATTCTAAATACCTTGTCCGCCCCTGCTGCGACGGTCGCCTCAACGGTGGTAACGATTAACCTAGTGGTCGTGAACGTGCTTTCCAACATGAGCTTTCCAGCCGTTGCCGCCCCGCCATCGCTGGTTATCACCGGCCCTACGACGGGTGGATTACGACCGTTACCGCCGCCCACCGCATCGGCCAGCCCTGTCGACGCAACCGTCGCCAAGCCGACCGAACTTAGCAACACCAGATCAATCGTCCCTGCGGATACACCCATCGCGCCGCTTGTTACACCCGCTGCAGCAGAGGATGTCGAGCCACTGACCCCCGCACCACCTGTGGCTATGGGTGGTGCCGCAACTTTGTCGTTAGCCGCGCTACCTTCAGTGTTTGGATTTTCTGAAACTTGTGCGAGTTGCACGGCATCTTCGGGTAATTCGTCTTTTGGTGACAATGCCTCTTTGGGCAACGCTTCATCAACATCAACCTCATCTGGCTTGCGTTTTACAGTGCGTTGTTTAGGCGAATTAACACCCGGCGAACCGTTTGCCGCCAAGGTATTTAGGTCAATTGTTTGTTTGAGGTTTACAGTCATGCCCAATAACTCCAAAAATTAATTTCACACTACTTACCAAATAAAAAATTCCGTTTACCCTAAGCTGGGCTAATAGCTTTAGCTGAGCCAGTGGTTCTACCAGCTCACCACGAACGGTTAAGTGAGCAACATCGGAAGGACTGCTCGTGCAATTTTGCACCTATAACTTACCACAATAAAGCCCCATAGAATCATACTTCACGCAACTTTCGAGCCAATCAGCCGCACGCTTTTACCCACCTCGGTTAGTCTGCCTTGCGTAGCTTAAAGTTGCAGCCCATGCAGCAAGGGTTTTCACGCTTTGCGGGCGGGGGTTGCGGACAGAAAATTGGGGGTGATTCAACCCATTTTTGGGAAATTTTTCCGGCGGTGAGAACCGCAACAAAAACCCTAGAAGCAAGGCTTGTTCGCCGACTGATTAAATTCAGATCATCCAACCAGCCCCGTCATTCCCGCGCAGGCGGGAATCCAGCCGATTAAAAATCTCCCACATAGGTGAGGCAACACCGAGGCTTGACTGTCCTTCTAAATTCGCGACAGGCGGCTCGTTTTGTCCATTACGCAGAACATGTTCTGACTGGATTCCCGCCTGCGCGGGAATGACGGCTTACCTGCCATCACCCTGCATTAATTTACCCCAAATCATCCCTTGGCTATCATCCCCATCAATCTTCCGGCAAGGTGGAAAACAGCACGCTTTCGCGCAGCTTTTTAAGCTGATCGCGCAGTTCGCTGGCACGTTCAAATTCCAGATTCTTAGCGGCCTGAAGCATCTCTTTTTCTAGCCGCTTAATTTCCTTGCCCACTTCACGCTCGCTCATGGCGGCATATTTAGCTTGGCTCTGTGCGGCTTTCAGTTCCTTGCGCGCCGCATCCGGCTCGTATGTTCCTTCGATAATATCTTTGATGCGTTTTTGCACGCCCAGCGGGGTGATGCCGTGTTGCTCGTTATGCAACTGCTGCTTATGTCGCCTGCGCTCGGTTTCGCCCAACGCACGTTGCATTGAGCCGGTAATTTTATCCGCGTACAAAATCGCATGTCCATTGATGTGGCGCGCCGCACGGCCTATGGTTTGGATGAGCGCGCGCTCGGAGCGCAAAAACCCTTCTTTGTCGGCATCCAGTATCGCCACCAAGGACACTTCTGGAATGTCCAACCCTTCGCGCAATAAGTTAATGCCGACCAACACATCGAACATGCCCAGGCGTAAATCGCGAATAATTTCCACGCGCTCCACCGTTTCAATATCCGAATGCAAATAGCGCACTTTGATGCCGTGCTCGGATAAATAATCGGTCAAATCTTCTGACATGCGCTTGGTTAAAGTGGTGACCAGCACGCGCTCGCCCACCTTAATGCGCTTGGTAATCTCGGACATTAAATCATCTACCTGACTCGTGGCCGGACGCACTTCCACAAGCGGATCAATCAAGCCAGTGGGGCGCACTAATTGCTCGACCACTTGGCCTGCATGTTGTGCCTCGTAAGCGGCAGGCGTGGCCGAAACAAAAACAGTTTGGCGCATCACATGCTCGAATTCGTCAAAGCGCAAGGGACGATTATCCAACGCGGAGGGCAGGCGAAATCCGTAGTTCACCAGATTTTCTTTACGCGCCCGATCGCCTTTGTACATGCCGCCGATTTGCGTGACGGTGACGTGGCTTTCGTCGATAAACATCAGCGCGTCCGGCGGCAAATAGTCGATCAATGTAGGTGGCGGCTCACCCGCTTTGCGCCCGGATAAATGCCGCGAATAATTTTCGATGCCCTTGCAGAACCCAATTTCAGTGAGCATTTCCAGATCATGCCGCGTGCGCTGCTCGATCCGTTGCAATTCGACTAATTTATTTTCGCTCTGAAAAAATTGGATGCGCTCGGCCAGTTCCAACTTGATGGTTTCTATCGCGTGCAAGATGGTGCTGCGCGGCGTGACGTAATGGCTAGAGGGATAAACGGTAAAACGCGGCACGCGATTGAGTATGTGCCCAGTGAGCGGATCAAACAGCAGCAAGCTTTCCACTTCATCATCAAACAATGTCAAGCGCAGCGCATGTTCACTGTTTTCTGCCGGAAAAATATCCAGCACGTCGCCGCGCACGCGAAAATGCCCGCGCGAAAAATCCACATCATTGCGCTCATATTGCATTTCGGTGAGGCGTTTAATCGCATCATGCCGCGAAATTTTTTCATGCTCGCGCAGATGCAAAATCATGCCGTGATAATCCACCGGATCGCCGATACCATAGATGGCCGAGACCGTCGCCACGATCACCACATCTTGCCGCTCCAACAAAGATTTTGTCGCCGACAAACGCATTTGTTCGATTTGCTCATTGATGCTGGAATCTTTCTCGATGAACATGTCGCGTGACGGC
>JANONT010000184.1:0-1892 GCA_031420955.1 Candidatus Nitrotoga sp.
CGTTCGGGCTTATGGGAATACGTTTTTTTTGTGGACATAGAAGGGCATCAGCAAGATGAAAAAGTAGCCGCAGCGTTGGCTGAATTAAAAAATATTGCTTCTTTTGTGAAAGTTTTAGGCTCTTATCCGGTCGCGGTTTAAGGGCATCCCTCAAAATCCAATTGCCGTTGCCATACTGTGTTGCGGGCAAAAAATTATGCCTTACATATGACATATATGCGGCGGCAAAATTTTTTGCTCGCGCCTTGTCTGGCTTAGGCACTTGAATTTTTAGAGACACCCTTAAGTAATGTGAAATAAAGGGCAATGTAAAATTAAGACAATAGAAATTAAAAATAGATAGAAATAAAAATATGAATTACTCTGAATTAGCGCCACCATACATCCGCGCCATTGCGCCGTATCAGCCCGGCAAACCCATCGCCGAGTTGGAGCGCGAGCTGGGCATCAGCGGCATTATTAAATTAGCTTCCAATGAAAATCCATTGGGTGCGAGTCCGCTGGCAATGGCTGCGATGCACGCGGCGATTAACGACATTGCGCGTTATCCAGACGGCAATGGTTTCGAGTTGAAATCGGCTTTATCGCAGCGTTATAAAATAGACACAGCCAACATCGTGCTCGGTAATGGTTCGAATGATTTATTGGAGCTAGCCGCCCGCGCATTTCTCAGTGTCGGCGATAAAGCTTTGTATGCCGCCCACGCTTTTGCGGTGTACGCATTGGCTACGCAGGCGGTGGGTGCTGCGGGGGTGAGCGTGCCAGCGACCAAAGATTTCGGCCATGATTTACCCGCCATGTTGCATGCCGCCGTGCAGCAAAAAGTAAAAATGGTGTTCATCGCTAATCCGAATAATCCCACCGGCACATTTTTAAGCGCGGCAGAGTTGCTGCAATTTATGCGCGCCTTGCCACCGAATATTTTGGTGGTATTGGATGAAGCCTACAACGAGTACTTGCCAGAAAATTTGCGCTACGACGCAGTTGGCTGGTTGAGCGAATTTCCGAATTTAATTATCTCGCGCACTTTTTCCAAGGCTTACGGGCTGGCAGGATTGCGCGTGGGCTATGCTTTAGCGCATGAGCAGGTAGCCGATATGCTCAACCGCGTGCGGCAGCCATTTAATGTAAACAGCGTGGCACAAGCGGCGGCGGTGGCGGCCTTGGGCGATGAAGATTTTGTGCGGCAGACGTGCGACATGAATCAACGCGGCATGGCGCAAGTGACGCAAGGGTTTAAAAAATTGGGCTTGAAATTCATCCCTTCATACGGCAACTTTGTGTGTTTCAAAATTGCGAATGCCAGCAAATCTTATCGGCGATTATTGGAGCTGGGCATCATTGTTCGCCCCGTGGCGAATTACGACATGCCAGATTATTTGCGTGTGAGCATTGGTCTGGAATCGGAAAATGAAAAATTTTTATCTGCCCTAAAAAAAATATTGGGCAGCAATTGTTAGGAGAAGCAGCGTGATTATAGTAATGCATAGAGATGTGACAGACGAACAAATTGGCGCAGTGGTAAAGCGGCTGGAAGCTGCCGGGCTACAGGCAAATATCTCGCGCGGTATCGAGCGCACGGTGATCGGCGCAATTGGTGATGAGCGGCCATTGACCGAAGAAATGTTCACACCACTGCCGGGCGTGGAATCGGCCATGCACATCGCCAAACAATACAAAATAGTGTCGCGTGAATCGCACAAAGAAAACACGGTGGTCGATATTTCCGGCATTCCACTGGGCGGTAATCAGATTCAAATTATCGCCGGCCCTTGCTCGGTCGAGACGCAAGAGCAGATGGATTTATCCGCCAAGTTTGTGCATGAGGCAGGCTGCCGTTTAATGCGCGGCGGCGCGTTCAAACCGCGCACCAGCCCCTACACTTTTCAGGG
>JANONT010000185.1:0-1777 GCA_031420955.1 Candidatus Nitrotoga sp.
AATAAACCGTAACGCAAAGGATCAAGATCGGTAATTTTTAGACTATATGCCACCAGCGAGCCAGCACCAGAACCACGCCCGGGGCCGACCGGCACACCATTATTTTTTGCCCAACGAATAAAATCCGCGACGATCAAAAAATATCCAGCAAAACCCATCTTGCAAATCGTGGCAATTTCAAAGGCCAAGCGCGCCGCATATTCCGGCATTTTTTCGGTGCGCAAGACTTCATCTGCATAAAGGTGAGCCATGCGTTCTTGCAAACCGCGCTCAGATTCGGCACGCAAAAAATCTTCTAGCGTGACTCCCAGTGCAGTGGGAAAGTCCGGTAGATGCGGCTTGCCCAAGGCGAGCGAAAGATTGCAGCGCCTGGCAATTTCCACACTGTTTTGCAATGCTTCGGGTAAATCAGCAAACAACTCAACCATCTCGGCCTGCGTTTTGAAATATTGTTGCGCGGTGAATTGGCGCACACGACGCTTATCATTCAGCACATAGCCTTCGGCGATGCACACGCGCACTTCGTGCGCTTTGTAATCATCGCGCGTCAAAAATTGTATGGGGTGCGTAGCCACCACGGGCAAGGCCAACTCGGCGGCCAGCTTGAGCGTGGCGCGTATGTGCGCCTCTTCACGGGCAAATCCGGTGCGCTGAATTTCTAAATAAAATCGTCCGGGAAACAGGGTCGCCCAAGCCTGTGCACATTGCTGTGCGGCAGCGTGGTTGCCATTTAACAGCGTTGCCCCGACATCGCCCGAATGCGCGCCAGATAAGGCAATCAGACCCTCTGTTCGATCACGCAGCCATTCTTTTTGTAATTCCAGGCGACCGCTTTTCAAGCGTGCCACATAAGCCTGCGTCAGCAATTCGCACAGGCGTAAATAGCCCGCATCCGATTGGCACAATAAGAGTAGCCGGTAAGGTTTATCGCGCTCGGCCTCATTGCTGACAAACACATCGCACCCGATAATCGGTTTGATGCCCGCCATGCGTGCCGCTTGATAAAATTTAATCAGCCCGAAAAAATTATTGAGATCGGTCAACGCCAGCGCGGGCATACGATCTTGCCGCGCCAATTCAACGGGCGGACAAATGTGAATTTTCTTGGGCTTATTTTCTTTGTCCAGCACGGGTTGGCCGTGCTCATCCCGCACCGCAACCTCTAAATCCAGACGCACAATCCCGTCCGAAATAGAGTACTCGCTGTGCAGCCGCAAATGAACAAACGCAGGTTGGGACATGATGGTGGGAAGAGGGTTTACAGGGGCGATTTTACCATGGTCATCCGCATGCTAAACGCCAAGATTTTGTCGCTTGATTTCATGGGGGAAATAATAATTGTTTAGTCCCCCAATCAAATGGAAATATATACACCTGACTATTATTAAGGAGCGGCCATGGGACAAATGCTACACGGAACAGCCACGCTAATTTGATTGCCAGCACTTTGCGATAAAGAAACAGCGGCGCGCCCAGTCAAGGTAGGTTGCCTCGGTGCGAATGCTATAGTGGCGCACGTGAATTTCTGCGTGCATTCGGTCGAGCAGCTTGGGGGAATCTTGGGAAACGACTTTAGCTTCCATCCGCGAAATTTCAGGCTGCCCTAAAATGAAACCAGCAAATAAAAGCCCATAACATATGATGGAACAACAAGATCGGATTTGTGCTTGACACCACTACATTGAGTGGGCAGCATGACGACACCATGAAAATGTTTTCTATTTTACGTTGGGCCACTGAGGAGAATAGTGATGTTTGAAAGTGGAGTAGAGAAAAC
>JANONT010000186.1:0-6037 GCA_031420955.1 Candidatus Nitrotoga sp.
CGCTTGCCATCGGACACTTCGTCTAGCTCATCTTCCATTTGCGCGGTGAAGCCATAGTCCACATAGCGCGTGAAATGCTCGGTTAAAAAACGGATGACCACGCGCCCCACATCGGTGGGCTTGAAACGTTTTTTGTCGAGCACAGCATATTCGCGCGCCTGCAAAGTGGAGATAATGCTGGCGTAAGTCGAGGGGCGACCAATGCCATATTCTTCCAGTGCCTTAATCAAGCTGGCTTCAGAAAAACGCGGCGGGGCTTGGGTGAAATGCTGCTCGCCATACAACTTATCCAGCGGGATAGTTTCGCCCTCCGCCAGCGGGGGTAATTTATTGCTGGCCTCTTCTTCCGCGTCATCCACGCTTTCTTGATAGACCGCAATAAATCCCGGAAATATCAGCGTCTGTCCAGTGGCGCGGAACAAAGTATCGTCGCCGCCCAAGCGTATATCCAAGCTGACCACTTCAAAACGTGCGGGCGTAATTTGGCTGGCCAGCGTGCGCTTCCAAATCATTTCATAGAGCCGCGCTTGATCCGCGTTCAAAAACTTTTGCATGCTGTCCGGCGTGCGCGCGATGCCGGTCGGGCGGATCGCCTCATGCGCTTCTTGCGCGTTTTTAGTTTTACTTTTATAAACCACAGGCGTGCCAGGCAAATAATCCGCGGAAAAATGTTCGGTGATATAGCCGCGAATTTCTTGCAAGGCATCTTTGGCCAGCGTGACCGAGTCGGTACGCATATAGGTAATCAAGCCGACTGTTTGCCCGCCAATGTCGATACCTTCATATAATTGCTGCGCGATTCGCATGGTGCGATCTGCCGACATGCCCAACTTACGCGCCGCTTCCTGCTGCATGGTAGAGGTGGTAAAGGGTGCGGCGGCATGACGCTGCTTGGCTTTTTTCTCGGCACGCACCACGCGCGGCGGGAGTTTTGCATTTTGAATATTGCTGATAATTTTGTTGTATTCAGCTTCGTTGGGAATGCCTAATTGTTCTAATTTTTTGCCTTGATATTGAAATAATTTTGCACTAAATGGAATGCTATTTTTTTGGCTATCGAGATGTACGGTCCAATATTCTTGCGAGCGAAAGGCTTCGATTTCCAACTCGCGTTCTACAATCAAACGCAAGGCGGGGCTTTGCACGCGTCCGGCAGACAAGCCGGGGCGCACCTTGCGCCATAACAGCGGCGACAAATTAAAGCCGACCAAATAATCCAACGCACGTCGCGCTTGCTGTGCATTCACTAAGGGAATAGAAATCGCGCGTGGATTCGCCACCGCTTCGCGCACTGCTGTTTGGGTAATTTCGTAAAACACCACGCGCTGAATATCTTTATTTTTCATGCCGCGTTTGGTTTTGAGCAGCTCGGCCACATGCCAGGCAATGGCCTCGCCTTCACGGTCCGGGTCGGGTGCGAGATAAATGTGATCGGCCTCTGCTGCCGCTCGCGCAATCGCATCGACGTGTTTGCTGTTGCGCGCGATGATTTCATATTGCATGGCGAAATTATTTTCAGTATCAATCGCGCCGGTTTTGGGAATGAGATCGCGCACGTGACCATAGGTCGCCAGCACTTCAAAATCTTTACCCAGATATTTTTTTAGGGTGATCGCCTTGGCCGGAGATTCAACAATCAGTAAATTATTTGCCATGAGGGTGGTTGCTAAAGTTATGAGTTCAGAAGAAAAATTAGCCTATGCGCTGATAAAGGCCGCCAGGCAGCGGCGCAACAATACCATCGAGCTCCAGTTGTAACAAGCTGGCTGACAATGCTTCTACCGACAAACCACTGAGTTGGCACAGGGTATTGATGTCGATGGGATCAAAGCCCATGTGGGCAAACAACGGATGTTCAGCGGGTGTATTTTTGGTTGTTTCCCCACCTGTAATTATATGGCCGAGCTCTTCCAAAACATCCTGCGCTGACTCGGCTAGCTTCGCGCCTTGCTTAATTAAATGATGACAACCTTTGGCTTGTGGTGAATGGATAGAGCCGGGAATTGCGAACACTTCGCGGCCTTGCTCCAACGCAGTACGCGCGGTAATAAGTGAGCCGCTTTGCAGCGAGGCTTCGACCACCAAGCACCCTAAACTTAAGCCGCTAATAATGCGATTGCGGCGCGGAAAATTTGCGGCCATAGGCGGCGTGCCCAAAGCGAATTCTGAAACGATGATGCCCTCATGCGCCAGTTGGTGCGCCAGTTGCCGATTAGCCGCCGGATAAACTTTATCTAAACCTGTGCCCACCACCGCAATACTGCTGCCCTTGCCGCGCAAGCCACCACGGTGTGCAGCAGCATCAATGCCATGTGCTAAACCACTGACAATGCATAAACCCGCGCTGCTAATCGCATATGCAAAAGCCTCGGCATTGCTGACTCCTTGCGGCGTGGCGTGGCGGCTGCCGACAATTGCCAGCGCGGGCTGGTTTAATAATTCGCGGCGACCTTTGGCGTAAAACATCACAGGTGGGTCAGACAAATTCAGTAGTTGCTGCGGATAATCTGCGTCGGCTAGAGTGATAACGTGGTTGAGCGGATCGTTCAACCATTCGGCGGTGGGGGCTAAAGCGGTTTCATCCCAGCCCTGTGCAATGGCAGCGGCGACGGCGGGTTTGACAATTTTTTGTAAGGCGAGAGTGGAGGCAGCGAAGACTGCTGCGGGGCTGCCAAAGGCTTGCAACAAGCGGCGTTGGCCTTCGTTACCCAGTCCGTCGATTTGGTTGAAGGCCAGCCATGACGCGAGCTCTGCGTCTTTGAACATCATTTTTATGGAGTGCGGGCACTGTCCTGCAAATGCACGGGCAAGCTGGTATTCATCACCAAAGCGTAGGAGAGCTTTTCAAACGTGCGGAATACAAACAACAAGCCATAGCGTACGTCGGGCAAGTTAATGTTGGATGACCATTTTTGTTTCAGCACTTCGCCTTTGCGATACAGGGCTAACACATGCCCGTTTTCTAAACCATCGCGCTGGCCTTTATTTAGTGTAATAACTGAATATTGTCCCGCTTGCGTCATGCCCGCATCGCCGTAGATGGAGATAATGCGCGCGGTAATATCGTCTTTAGGCGCACGCGGCAAATAGTTACTGGGCGTTTGATTGACGGTATAGGCTAGGCGGTCTCCCTTGCGAATTTCCTGCACGGCATTATTAATTCTGAGCGTACTTAGATCGGCAAATTTTTCAACTTCAGCATCGCCCAAATAATTAGCCTCATAGCCCAACACTTCATCGCTTTCTGGATCAACCAGCTTTTTGCCAGGACGATAAACTTGCCACAGCGTACCCTTGTCTTGTGGTAAATCGCGCACATAGGCAATGTCATTGTTGCCCAGTAACACGCGCCGTTCAAGCGTCCCTACGATAGCGGGCGCATTTTTCAAGCCATCTTCTTCAATGATGATCGCACGGTTTAGAAAAGGGGCAATTGCACTGCTTGGGATGCTGGGAATCGCATCGTGCGCGCTGCGCTCAGCACGAATTTGTGGAGATAATTTAATAGCGTCGGAGAGATTAGTGCCCGGGTCTGCATGGCTAGCGTTGCCCCCCCCCGTGTTGGATGCGTCGCTTGCGCCTATGGGCTGCGCCACACTTAAGGTATTGGTGTCACGGTTAAGCAGGATAATTTCGCCAGGGTAAATCCAGTGCGGGTCTTCTACTACCTCTTTATTGATTCCCCAAATTTGCGGCCATTTCCACGGATCGTTAAAAAATTTTGCGGAGATGTCCCATAAGGTATCGCCTTTAACTACAATGTGGCGATCTGGCGCGTCAGGGCGAACTTGTAGCGTATCGGCTAAGACAAAGCTCGGCAATAAACAACAAATCAGCGATATAATAATCTTGTTCATGAGAACCTCATTTTTGTGAATGCCGCTTGCGTTTAACTCACCCAAGGTGCGGTCAGCGCAAGGTAACATGCGGCGCAATGTTCGTGCGAAGGATTAAATTCTGCCCCTAGTCTATTAAATTAGCAAGCATTTATGGCAATACTAAGAATACTGCATTATCCCGACAAGCGTTTGCACACGGTAGCTCAGCCCGTGCTCAGCGTTACGCCGGAAATCAAAAAACTGGTACAAGATATGGCTGAAACGATGTATGCCGCGCCTGGAATAGGTTTAGCGGCTACGCAGGTGGATGTTCATCAGCAAGTTATCGTGCTGGATATTTCCACCGCGCAGAATCAATTACAAGTTTTTATTAACCCGCAAATTACCACCAGCAGCGGCCAGAGTGAATGTGAAGAAGGCTGTTTATCGGTGCCGGGCGTGTATGAAACTGTGCGCCGCGCCGAACGCGTTACTGTGCAAGCTTTAAATGTAATGGGCGAGCCGTTTACGCTAGAGGCAGAGGGCATGTTGGCGACATGCGTGCAGCATGAAATCGACCATCTCAAAGGCCGCGTGTTTGTGGAATATCTGTCCATGCTCAAACAGACCCGTTTGCAGGCAAAAATAAAAAAACAACAACGGCGGACAATGTGACGATACGATTCTTTTTAACGTCGGCGGCTGTTTTAATCTTATCTTGAAAATCATTTTCGCAGGCACGCCCGATTTTGCCGCCAGTGCGTTAGCCGCATTGTTGATGCATAAATTTGAGGTGCTGGCGGTGCTCACTCAGCCGGATCGCCCTGCTGGGCGCGGTATGCATTTGGCCGCCAGCCCGGTGAAGCAATTTGCTTTACGGCATGGCCTGCCGGTATTGCAACCCGAGACTTTAAAGTCTGCCGAGATACAAAAAATGCTGCAAGAATACGCCGCCGATGTCATGGTTGTGGCGGCCTATGGTTTGATTTTGCCGCAAGCGGTGCTGACCATTCCGCGCTTGGGCTGTTTGAATATTCACGCTTCACTGCTGCCGCGATGGCGCGGCGCAGCACCCATCCAGCGGGCGATTTTGGCGGGCGATGAGGTGACTGGAATCACTATTATGCAAATGGACGAGGGCTTGGACACGGGTGCGATGCTGCTGAAAAAATCCTGCGCCATTAGCGCGCACGATACTGCCGGTATCTTGCATGATAAGCTGGCTGTAATGGGTGCTGCCGCCATCATCGAGGCATTACATTTACTCTCGCAGGAAAAAATAGTGCCCATCTTGCAGGACAGCAATCAAGCAACCTATGCCGCCAAGTTGAGCCGAGCCGAGGCACTTATTGATTGGTCGGCCAGTGCCACACAGGTCGACCGCGCCGTGCGTGCGTATCATTCTTTCCCCGTTGCACACACATATTTTAATGCTACGCAGATCAAAATTTGGCAAGCTAAAGTTGTGTCGCTCGATTTGCATGGTCTGCCTGGCACAGTTCTTTCTATACACAATGCGGGCATCATCGTCGTTTGTGGGCAGGGTGTTATTTGTCTAGAAATATTGCAACGCCCAAATGCAAAAGCATTGCCCGCAGCCGAATTTTTACGCGGATTTCCCGTGCGAGCGGGCGATCGTTTTACGACTGTTCCTAAATAATACGAGAGCCAGTATGCACAACATCCAGCAGGCAGCGAGTGAAATAGTAGGTCAGGTATTTACGGGGCGAAATTTGAATCAGGTGCTCGGCGAGGCTTTGCTTGCACGGCGCAACTTCACGCCCCAACAAAAAGGCGCGTTACAAGACTTAAGTTATGGCACGCTGCGTTTTTATGGGCAGCTCACCGCGGTGCTCAAACAGTTGCTGCATAAGCCGCTGGCGGATGAAGGGCTGCGTTATTTGCTGTTGGTCGCGCTGTATCAAATTGTATATAGCAAGGCGGAATCTTTTACCGTGGTAGATCAAGCCGTACACGCTGCCAAAAACATTCGAGCGAATGCGAGTGGTTTGGTGAATGCCGTGCTGCGAAATTTTTTACGTCAACAAGATGCGCTGCTTGCCGTGGCTGCACGTAGTGAAGAGGGGCGTTACGCTTACCCGCAATGGTGGGTCGATCAAGTTAAAGCGCAGTATGGCGCGCAAGCAGCGCGTATTTTATTGGCGGGCAACCAGCATCCGCCGATGACTTTGCGCGTGAATGGTCGGCGCAATAATGCG
>JANONT010000187.1:0-2887 GCA_031420955.1 Candidatus Nitrotoga sp.
GTGTCGGCCAAGTTTTTGGCTTGCTCTAGCTGCAAAGTTTGCATGGCATCGCGTGTAGAATTTAACTCTTGCGCGACGGAAATTCGTAAACGCTCGGCGGAATCTTGCGACGCGCTATTGAGTCTATCGCCCAATTTATTCAAGCCATCATTCATGTCCAGCAACATGGCACGATGCTGCTGCTCCAGTATCTGCGCGGTGTGCAGGGGTTGCCTGTGCTGCATGATGAGCAGAAATATCATCAGCAACAATATCAACACGGCAATAATCAGCAGAGTTTCTAGCATGGTTGCCTCAAAATATTTGCCCGGAAATTCAGCGGCTATTTACGCTTCTGGCCGCATGTGCGGAAATAAAATCACATCCCGTATGGAAGCACTATCCGTCAGTAGCATCACCAAACGATCAATGCCGATACCCTCGCCAGCGGTCGGCGGCAAGCCATATTCCAGCGCGCGGATGTAATCGCTATCTTTGAACATGGCCTCTTCATCACCGGCTTCTTTGCTCGCCACTTGGGCATCAAAACGCGCTTCCTGATCTTCGGGGTCATTTAATTCAGAGAAACCGTTGGCGATTTCGCGCCCGACAATAAATAACTCAAATCGCTCGGTCACTTCTGGGCGCGTATCGCTGCGACGTGCCAAGGGAGAGGCTTCGGCGGGGTAGTCAATAATAAAAGTCGGCTCGAATAATTGATGCTCGGTCAATTCTTCAAACAAGGCTAATTGCAAGCCGCCCAAGCCATCGTTGGGGCGATATTTTGCTTTGAGGTCTTGTAAAGTTTTCAGCAGAAAATCAGAATTATTTAACTGTGCGTCAGAAAATTGCGGGTGATATTTTTGAATCGCCTGATTGATGGTTAAGCGATGGAACGGCTTGCTCAAATCCAGCTCGCGCCCTTGGTAGTTGAGCACGGTTGTACCCAACACCTTTTGCGCGACTTCGCAAAAAAGTTTTTCGGTGAAATCCATCAGGTGATGATAATTTTTATACGCTTCGTAAAATTCAATCATGGTGAATTCAGGATTGTGCCGCGTCGATAATCCTTCATTGCGAAAGTTGCGGTTGATCTCGAAAACCTTCTCAAAGCCGCCCACCACCAGCCGCTTGAGATAAAGCTCCGGCGCGATGCGCAGATAAAGTTGCATGTCCAGCGCGTTGTGATGCGTCTTAAAAGGCCGCGCCGATGCACCGCCGGGAATGGGGTGCATCATCGGCGTTTCCACTTCGAGATAATCGTGGCGCATAAAAAATTCGCGTATGGCCTGAATGACTTTTGAGCGAATAATAAAAGTATTGCGCGTGGTTTCGTTGGTAATTAAATCAACATGCCGCTGACGATATTTCTGCTCTTGATCGGTGAGGCCGTGAAATTTTTCTGGCAGTGGGCGCAGTGCTTTGGTCAGCAATCTAAGCTGCGAAACGCGCACCGACAACTCGCCTGTTTTGGTTTTAAACAACACGCCAATCGCGCCAAATATATCGCCGAGATCGTGATGTTTAAACGCATCGTGCGTCGTCACGCCGGTATCATCATTGCTGATATATAGCTGAATGCGCCCGCTCATATCCTGCACGCTGGCGAAACTGGCCTTGCCCATCACGCGCTTAAACATCATGCGGCCCGCCACCGCCACGCTCACCGCCAGCGCGTTTAATTCATCGGCATTTTTTTCGCCAAACTCGGCGTGTAAATCTGCGGCTAAATGCTTGCGCTCAAAGTCGTTAGGGAAAGCGATGCCCTGCTGGCGCAGCGCGGTGAGCTTGGCGCGCCGCTCGGCGATGATTTGATTATCGTCTTGTGGGGGGGTAATAGGTTCGGTAGTCATGGTCTTTATTTTTAAGAAAAATCGTAAATTTTTAAGCCGATTGCTTTGGCAGCGGCAATCTGTGTTTTATCTGCGCTGGCAAAATCAGTCATATTAGCGAGTTTTGCAGCAGCCAGTTGCATTGCATCCAGTGCGCGTAGGGGAATTCTAGGAAGCGTGTGCATCAGGCGCTCGGCCTCGGCGCAATGTACGTCATTGAGCGATAGCACTCTTAAATGACCCGCGAGTTGGTGCGAATAAAATAATTCCAATGTGTCATTTTCAAGTTTCTTGGATATTTGTTTGTTGCGCCGCCGCCGACCCAATGCACTGAAAAATTCCACGCCCGTTAGACGGCTAATGGTAATTTCTGATTGCGCCACAAACAATTTATCCACTGCATCGGAATGGGTTTCAGCGATATACCATTTAATGAGGGCGCTAGTATCGGCGAAGAGAGAAGCCATATTTTAAAAATCCCTACTATCGCGATCTTCACGAATGAGCACTTCACTTGGAATGGTTTGCACTTTTTGCTTGGCACGGAAATCTGCCAAAGAACGAATTTTTCGCCTGGGTGTAACCGGTAAAATGCGCGCCACTGGCTCACCCCGGCAAACTACTAACACCTCATTATTATCAGCAAACATTTTGGCAGGATGGCTCAATCCTTCGCGAGCTTCGCGAATGGTCAGGGTTTTTATTGTGCCGAAACTCGCTTTACTTGTTTTCATGAGGCTCTCCTGATAAATTGATCTTGTGGTACATTGTGACACAACTCAGTAAATGTGTCACAAGCTGTTTGTGTGCGATTGCGCACTGCGTATTTTATAGATAATTTTCACTCACTACATTGCACATGGTTTCAGCCAGCTCCTGCAACATGAGAGGTATGGTTAAAGAGTGCCCAGCCGTTTAAGCACAAATTTTTTGGGAAATTCCAGCTTGCCATTGATGCTTACGATATGGCCTGCCAGCCGTGCATTTATCGCCGCCAGTGTCTCGCCATTTCCCATCATCCACTCTGCTTGCCAAGCGTAATCCTTCAGGTTGGCTTGCAGGCTGAGGCGATTGGG
>JANONT010000188.1:0-2539 GCA_031420955.1 Candidatus Nitrotoga sp.
GTGATGCGACGAATAAATCTTGGGTGTTGGGGGATAGTCATTTCAGCGCAAAAGTGGCCGCACTGACCGCAAGGCGGGCGATGCCTTTATCTCGCGGGAGGCGGAAACAGGTAGTTTAAATCGAGTCTGACCCTAATTCAACTAATTCAAAGCTTCAGCTATGTTTCTGATTTCCGTGAAATCAATTCCCCTGAGATACCAAAGCATTTAACCCTTTATTCGCGCAATGACACGCATGAAAAAATTTGCATAATCCGCATCACATAATTTTATTCACGTGGCATAGGCTGATTAAAAGGGAATGATGGAATGACAGTATTCGCCTACAAAGGCCGCGATGGGCGCGGCGAGTTGGTGCAGGGCACATTAGATGGTGCGGATAGTGGCATGGTCGCGGATCAGTTATTTAGCAGCGGCATTACGCCCATTGAAATTAAACCTTCCATCGCCTTGCGTGCGGCAACGCACAAAATAAAATGGTTGACGCGCCTGCGCGAGAAGAAAATTGATCCGCTGGATTTGATGTTATTCAGCCGCCAAATGCACACGTTGATGAAAGCGGGCGTGCCCATCATGCGCGCGTTAGCGGGCTTGCAAGAGTCATCGCAAAGCCCCGCATTCAGTGCCATGTTGCAAGATTTGCGCGAGGCGTTGGATAGCGGGCGCGAGCTTAGCACCGCGATGCGTCGCCACCCCAATGTGTTCACCCCGTTTTATTTAAGTATGGTGCAAGTGGGCGAAATGACGGGACGATTGGACGAAACATTTTTGCGATTATTTTATCACCTGGAATTTGAAAAGCAGATGCAGGAGCATATCCGGGGCGCGTTGCGTTACCCCTCGTTTGTTATTTCGGCGATGGTGGTGGCGATAGTCATTGTGAATATTTTTGTTATTCCCGCATTTGTAAAAGTGTTTGCGGGGTTTAACGCCGAGCTGCCGTGGATGACGAAAATGCTGATGGGGTTCTCCGCTTTTATGGTGGCTTATTGGCCGATATTATTGGTGCTGCTGATAGGTGCTTCGATCGCTTTTCGTGCTTATACAAAAGCGGGCACAGGCAAATATAAATGGGATCAATACAAATTTAAAATCCCCATTGCGGGCAAAATTATTTTGAAATCGACCCTCGCCAGATTCGCACGCAGCCTAGCACTGGCCTTTAAAAGTGGCATCCCCATTGTGCAAGGTTTAAATGCCGTAGGGCAGGTGGTGGACAACGATTATATGCGCGCCCGTGTCGAGCAAATGCGCGATGGCGTAGAGCGCGGCGAAAGTATTTTGCGTACTGCCACCAGCAGCGGCGTGTTTAATCCCACCGTGTTGCAGATGATTGCGGTGGGCGAAGAAACGGGCGATATGGATGGCCTGATGTTTGAAGTGGCAGGCATGTACGAGCGTGAAGTGGAATATGAAGTCAAAACCTTAAGCGCGCAAATTGAGCCGATACTCATCACCGTGCTGGGCGTGCTGGTGCTGATTCTGGCACTGGGCATATTTTTGCCGATGTGGGATTTGGGCAAGGCCGCATTACATAAATAAAATACGGGCAATGAAAAAAACAGCACGCGGCTTCACATTATTTGAGCTGATTATCGTCGCCATACTTGCCGGCACACTGCTGGCGACCCTGCTCACCCGCGTATTGTTTTATCAAGAACAAGCAGAAAAAACCGCGATGAAGCAAGTGGCGAGCGGGTTGCAAAGCGCGTTAACAATTCAATACGGACGCTTGCTCACACACGGCGCGGCAAATAAACTGCGCGCACTTTCCACTGAAAACCCCATGCAATGGCTGACCAAACCGCCGCCCAATTACGTTGGAGAGTTTTATGGTATTACTCCGCAAACCATCACGCCGGGTAACTGGGCGTTTGATTTGCAATCGCGCCAACTGGTCTATGCCGTGGCGCATCGCGATTACTTTATAGCAACGACGCATGAAGATTATCTAATCCGCTATCAACTTAATATTGAGCAGCATAGCGCGATAAAAACGTCATCTGACAGCCCTGCGTCCAGAATCGCCTTTAGTCCAGTTAAACCGTATCGGTGGTTTGATTAAACCCAGATTGTCCATTAGAACAAAACTTTGTCATTCCCGCCGCAGCCTGCCCTCGAATGAATTTGTCGGGGGCGGGTTTGACGCGGCTAATGAATGATTTGGGTTAAATTTTCTATCTATTGATTGTACTTCGCAATTAGCCACACTACCTTCTTTGCAACAAAATCCCCCTTCAGAAATCCGCCGAATTGCCGTAGATGTATCTGTGTCCCCACGTTTGAGTAAAGCATGAATAGGCTGAACATTGCCTGCGCGATGTGTTTATGGCGCAACAATAATTTGAGCGATTAAACGCGGTGTCATTGAGGTTTGGCAACAGAATATTTTGATATAAATTTAACGTCAGTCGAGCAGAATCGAGCGCGAGATGGTCTCGCTTTTGATTCAATTAAACAGGTTGCGGCCTGAATAAATAAGGAGCAGTGAAATGAAAAATCAACAGGGCTTTACCTTGATCGAGTTAATTGTGGTGAT
>JANONT010000189.1:0-1765 GCA_031420955.1 Candidatus Nitrotoga sp.
ATCGACCGGCTCAGGTACAGCGGGCGTGGAAAAATAAACCCGCATGGGCTGTGGTGCTGCGACAGATATATCTTGTGCGGGTGGCCTAATAACAAAGGAAAGCACGACGTGCAGCAACAGCGACAGCAAAATGAATGGGGCAAGATGTCGCATTTTCCCGGTCGGTTGCGTTACAGTGACTTGCATTTGTATTGATCCCAAATGATCTACCAGTCCCGTCATTCGTGCTTGCAGTGGAATAACACGATTTTTTAACGTGCTCTTGGAATTAAGCGCCATATTCTAATTGATAGTAAGGCGCATTCACGAGGAGATTACCGCGCCTATAAAATCGTGCGGCAAGCAAATATCTTAATTTCAATAACGTTGGCTGACGAGAACTTCGATGGGTAATAAATTGGGGGACGGGGGCAGAAAATAATCCGATCTGCCTTGAATGGTTTGCAAATTTTGCGGCAGTATCAGCAAAACTTTACCCTTCAATTTTTCATCATCGCGTGTTTCCCACATTGTTAAGAATTGTGCTTTGGAAAAGATGCGATTACCCCATGAAGGATCGGCCAATTGGACGTGGGTAGCCGATATGCCGCGCAATACCGAAAAGTGATCATTGTCGTGGAGTTGCAAATAAATCACCACTGGCACCGTTAATTTCATAAGTTGCTCATAGTTCAATGCCACACCGCCTGCCTTGAATCCATAGCGATTCACCACCCGCGCCATGTCTTCAAAACTTGCCATCATGTCGGGCTTATTCATGTCTTTGAGAATTCGTTCTTCGGTCAGCGACAAGCCATAAAAACCATTCAGCAAAGTTGCCAGCGATGCTGCGCCGCATGAGAAATCAAGATTTTGTTTAACGACTTGAGCGTCGCGCAAGGCTTTCCAGCTTTGCGTTGCCACTTCGCCAGTAAGGCTGACCGTGTTTAATTGTGCCGAATAAGCGGGTATCGCACACATGCAAAAAATAAACAGCGCAAAACGATACAACATGTTGGCACATTGCCTGCGGGCGGAGCGCATTATTTCCATCGATACGGGACTTCAAACACTCGCGTTAGCCCCAACCTTACGCTGAAATCGCCACGCAAGTATTCGTTGCCCGCCACCCAGCCACGCGTTTTCCCTTCTAGTTCGGCATACGCCTGCCAATTTTTACCATAGGTTAGCGGCCTATCTAATCGCGCCGAGACCAAGCCGCCGAGTTTGGAAGTTGTATCACGAAACAACAATTTCTCTGGCTGCAGCCACACCGCCACTCTAGGTGTGACATATGCAGTTTTGCCAAGTACATTGGTTGGGTAACGCAGCAATGTCGCATCTATGCCGGGATAGGTTCCGATATCGTTGCTGTAAAAATGTACGCTGGTAAAGATATTGAGGTCATTCCGATTTTTGAGAAATAAATTTGTGGAGATGTCATAGCCAAACGGGGTTAGATGATGGCGCAGTGTGGCATTCCATAGCCATTGTTCAGATTGCGTGGAAAATTGTTTTTTCCCAAAAAGAAAAGGATCAACTAAATTCAGCAGCGAGAGATTGCGTTGCTTCCTGAGGTAACTTTGTTCGTCGGGCGTAAGGTCAGAAAATTTACGATAACGATTTATCCCCGCACCAGAAGGATGCACGCCTCGTGCCTCATAAGGCTCACTCGGGCGAAACAAATCATATGCCCACGCCGTGCAATCAAAGCCCGTAAAGTCCCGCGCAGCAATATTTGCGCCTTCCTTTCGGTTTGCAGTATCTGTTGCTGTGTTGCTCGTGC
>JANONT010000190.1:0-1582 GCA_031420955.1 Candidatus Nitrotoga sp.
CCTTTAGAATTTTTATCAAATACGTTTTTAACACCATAAATTTCATAAGCTGAAGGGTTGTAAAATAACTTTTCAGAACCTTCAAAAGATCCACCTTCAACTCCACCGGTTCCACCAGCTAACATAAATCCAAAACCTACATCACCATCTTCTACTGCTTTTAAGTTTACGTTCCAAGCTTTTTCAAGATTTGGAAACAAGCCATCTTCTTCGTAATGAATTAAAGGTCCACGAATACCCCTAGCTTTATCTGGATTATCTTTTAATGATATACCATGAACTGAAGATAATAGTCCTTTACGTACACCGTATTCATCTTTAAATCCTAATTGTATTTCTAATGTACTACCTGCTCTATCTACAGTTCTCATTCTAGGTAGTGGTGTAGATTCTGCAATCCAGTCTAATGTATCTACAACTTTACCCCATATACCTTTATCACCAGCTAAGAAAGTTTTTTCAGATGCTAAATGAAAATTAGGATTACCTGAGCCAGGATATACAAACATATTACACGGTGATATTGCACCCATTTTAAATGAAAATCCAACACCACGTGTCTTTAGTAATTTTCCATGCATACCACCATCTCTAGCTTGTTGCATATAATGATAAAATAAATAATCACCTAACCAAGGTTTAGCAAATTCACGTACACGTTCACCTTTTTGTTTTCTACCTGTATTTTCAGTTTTAACAATTTCTACTAACCAAATTGGTGAATAGTTCCAATAAAAATATAATTGTCCTGGAATCCATTCACCATCACTAGGTCTAACTAAACCATATTTCCATCTACGTAATTCTTCTTTCCAAAACAAACCATATTCTGATTTAGGATTTGGATTAGGTGTAAGATGTGTATATTTACCATGCTTCTCATAAAACAAAGCACGTTCTCTAAAGTAATCCATATCTTCTAAGATATGAGGATTAGTTAAATCTACATCAACTCTACCATCATTATAAAATTTAGTTTCTCTAGGTCTTTCTTTAGCAAAACCTCGAATATCTTCTGTAGCTACTAATCGTTTAATAAATTCTACAGAAGATAAAAAGTCTATTAATTCTAACCAAATTTCACGTGGAACTGAATTTTTAATATCTTCAGTTAGTGGTGTTTGATAAGAATTCATTTTATATAGATTACTTATTTCATCCATTGTTTTTCGTTTAATACTACAGCTTCAGTGCTTAGTATAATTTTAGCAACAGATACTGCGTTTTCCAATGCACATCTAGTGACTTTTAATGGATCTATAATATTTTGTTCAAACATTGTATTTGATTTAAAATTGACATACCCATTGTTAGAAATTGTTTTCCACGGAGAATTTAATGATTCTAATACTTGTTTATCTGTTTCAGATTTTGCAAATATATGTAATACTTGTTGAGATCTTGATAAAGCTATTCCACCACCTTCAACAATTCCTTCTTCTAACGCACAAGCTACAGCTTTAACAGCATCATCATATCTATCGTATCGTTCTTTTACTTCTAACTCAGATTTACCACCAACTTTAATAATAGATATTTTACCTTTAAGATATTCTATTCTTTGTTTAAGTAAATCTTTATC
>JANONT010000191.1:0-3132 GCA_031420955.1 Candidatus Nitrotoga sp.
CCGCCCATCACCGCCATGAATCAAGTCACCTCCCCACCGGAAACTACAACGCCAGCCGAGCCGCTTGATGAAGCGGCATTGCTTGTTAAAGCACGGGCTTTGTTTGCGGATAAAGAGCAAGAGCGAGGCACTCCGGAAGTACCCAAACAAGCAGGTTTTCTAGCGTTGGCACGAGCGGGTAAAGATGTTTGGAATGTATGGCGCAACACGTACCTTGAGCCGATACCAGATTTTAGTGGGGTAGATTTTACTGAGGATGCCGCTATAGATTTCTCCGGCTTTGCTTTTACAGGAGGGAAAAATAAACAAGGGGAAGAAATTTCTTGCGTGAATTTTATTGGCTGTATATTCGGCGATGGAGCAAATTTCGAAGGGGCGCAGTTCGGCAATAGTGCAAGGCTCGATAGTGCGCAGTTTGGCCGTGGGGCAATGTTTGGTGGTGCGCAGTTCGGTAATATGGCAATGTTTGCTGATGCGCAGTTCGGCTATGGGGCAGGGTTCGATGGTGCGCAGTTCGGCAATTTTGCAGGGTTCGATGGTGCGCAGTTCGGCAGTTTGGCAAGTTTCACAGCGTGGGATGTATCGAGTATACAAAATTTCTGGAAACTGAAGGTGGGTGGTGAGTCTGTTCAACAACGCGCAAACTATGCCGAGGCGCAGGGGTTGCGTAGTGATGCCTTTCACAGCATTTCATTTCGTGGCGCACAGTTTGCAGGAGATGTCAGTTTTCAAGGGCGTATCTTTTTAAGCTCAACAAACTTTGACCCAACTCTAGTGGAATTGGTTTTTGAGTCGCCCGGCGTTCGGAGAGCCATACCTCCACGCCAGCTAACCCGTTTCAATGGAATACCCAATTTTCATGGCTGTACCCTTCATCAAAATACCAGTTTTGACGATGCCAAATTTTCAGCTCCACCCAGCGCAGAAGCCGCTCGCGCTTATCGCACACTCAAGCTGGCTTTTGCTCTGCAGCATGCTATACGTGAAGAGCAACGTTTTTTTATACTGGAAATGGATGCTGAGACGGGCATTGCCACTGGCCACAGAAAAAAACTTTATCAACTATACAAAAAAGTATCAGACTATGGTTTTAGCCTTAAGCGCCCTTTAAAATACTGGCTATATTGCTTGTCTGGTTTTGCGCTGATCTATGGTCTGTTCACAGGAACGTATGCTTGGAATGGCAATATAAGCTGGGAGCGCACCGCACAGTGGGGGCAGTACGCATTGTTGAACGCAATACCATTACCTGGATTTGATAAAACCTTGGAAGTTTTGCGGGGCGACCTTTTTTCCAAGTCAGCGATCATCCAACTTCTGTTGACCATATTTGAAATCCTGCACAAAACTGTTTCATTGGTAGCCTTTTTTCTAATTGGTTTGGCACTGCGTAATTTATTCAAAATGAAGGGATAGTTTTGGTCTGCACCAAGCCTTCATTCTTATCACTTAATTAATTTCAAACCTGTGCTGCTTAATTCCACCCACACCCGCCCGCGTTACACCCGCCTACATGGCTCATCCGATGCGCTGGCATTAGCCTCTTTCGCCGCTCGGCGTTTAGCCGATAGTTTAACCCAGGATGGCAAGCCGCAACCGCAGCCCTCACCGTTAGTTATTATCGCCGCCAGCGCGTTAGAGGCGCAACGTTTGTTGGATGAGATTCCATTTTTTGCGCCCGCTTTGCGTGTGCATTTATTGCCGGATTGGGAGACGTTGCCCTACGATCATTTTTCGCCGCATCAGGACTTAATTTCCGAGCGTTTCGCCACCTTGCACCATATTTACACGCGCTCGGCGGATGTGATTATCGTGCCGCTCACCACCGCGCTGTACCCTTTGCCACCCGTCGCGTATTTAGCGGCGTATACATTTTTTTTGAAGCGCGGTGCGTTATTGCCGATTAACACTTTGCGTGAGCAGATGACCTTGGCTGGCTACAGTCATGTGCAACAAGTTATTGCGCCGGGCGAATATTGCGTGCGCGGCGGGCTGATCGATTTATTTCCGATGGGCAGCGTGCTGCCCTATCGCATTGATTTGATGGGTGATGAAATTGACACCATCGCCTCGTTTGATGTGGATACGCAGCGCAGTCTATATCCCGTGCCAGAAATTCGCTTGCTGCCTGCGCGTGAATTTCCCTTGGATGAAAAAGGGCAGACTGGTTTCCGTCAGCGATTCCGCGAGCGTTTTGAAGGCGATCCGACCAAATCCAATATCTATAAAGATGTGGGCAAGGGTCACGCGCCTGCGGGCATAGAATATTATTTGCCGCTATTTTTTGAACGCACCGCGACCCTATTTGACTATCTGCCGGACAGTGCCACGCTCTGTTTGCACCATGATGTAGATGCCGCGATAAAGGTTTTTGCACAGGATGCAAAATCGCGTTATAACCTGCTGCGCGGTGATCCGCAGCGACCGTTGTTGGAACCGCACGAATTATTTTTAGATGCAGAAAAGTTTTATAGTGCGGTGAAAAATTTTGAGCGGTTGGATGTAGTTTTAAATCAAACTGCAACAAGTGAACAAGCTCCAACAAGCGTCCCTGTTATTGCAACTGCTGAACCCAAAAACATCACCCCCTGCAACACCGCCCAGTTACCTAATATTTCCGTCAACCGCCGCGCAGAAATCCCGACGCAGGCTTTGCAAAATTTTTTGCAAAATTATTCCGGTCGCGTGCTGATTCTCGCCGATAGTTTAGGCCGACGTGAAATCATGGACGGGTATTTTCGCGAATACGGTTTGACTCCGGTGGTATGCGAAAACTACGCGCAATTTATCGCCAGCCATGAAAAGTTAATGTTGGGTGTCGCGACGGTTAGCAGCGGTTTTATGTTGCTGGATGAGCATTTAGCGATTATTACCGAAACCGAGCTATATACCGCGCAACCACGCAATCGCATCGCGCGCGCCGCCAAGAAAAGTAATGTCGAAGGGATGTTGCGTGATTTATCCGAGCTGAAAACTGGCGATCCCGTGGTGCATGAGCAGCATGGAATCGCGCGCTATCAAGGTTTGATTAATTTAGATTTAGGCGAGGGCGAGACCGAATTTTTATTGTTGGAATACGCGGGTGGCGACAAACTTTATGTGCCCGTGGCGCAGTTGCACGTTATTTCACGA
>JANONT010000192.1:0-3620 GCA_031420955.1 Candidatus Nitrotoga sp.
CGCGGCCAACGCTCGTAATTCTCCAAGTTACAGAGGCTGCAAATTTTTCAAACGTTGAAAACTCACTGCGCGCACGGTGTCAATAAAATCTTTCATATACGCTGCATCGCCAGACTGCTGGCGAGTGACCGCGTACAGCTCTCCGCGTAAACCATGCTTGCCGAGCTGCTTACCTACCACATAACCTGTTTCCAAATAACTTTGCACCGCCCAGCTAGGTAGCGCGGCAATGCCACGGCGGCTGGCTACTAATTGCAATATTGCCACGGTTAATTCTGCCGTGCGACGTTTAGGCTCAATCCCACGCGGGCGCAGAAAATTTCGCACAACATCCAACATATCATCTGGCACCGGATAGGTCACCAGTGTTTCACCTGCAAAATCACGCGGAGTCAGATAATCTTTACCCGCCAGGGTGTGCAAGCACGATACCAGCCCAACAATCTCAAAGCCAAAAAGCGGATGATGGGCCGTAGCTTCTGCCTTTTTATGCTCCGACACGATCGCCAGATCCGCCCGATCTTCATGCAGCAAAGCCAGTGAATCAGCATGGAATCCCGATACCAAATCTAGTTCGACTTCTGGCCAATTGTCGCGAAATATATCCATCGCGGGCATCAACCATTCAAAGCATGTGTGGCACTCCACAGCCACGCGCAATTTTCCCGCCTGCCCTTGCACGATGCGCGCCATATCGCGCTCGGCTGCGTTAACCATGGCAATCACGCTGTGTGCCAACTCGTGCAGCCGCTGTCCGGCAGGGGTCAGTCGCACCGGTTGAGTTTTACGCTCAAATAACACCGCACCGTAATATTCTTCCAACTGCTTAATTTGATGCGAAATGGCCGACTGCGTTAAATGCACTCTAACGGCCACACCCGACAGGGTGCCGCATTCAACCAAGGCCAGCAGGGTGTGTAGATGCCGCACTTCAAGAATGGAATTAATCATGAATTAAACTAATAGTAAACAATAAAAAATTTAGTTTGAATAATATTCTTATATTCTTCATTATGCCAGCCTTAACCAATTTGGAGAGCATGATGAGCATTGCACATAACCTAGGATTTCCGCGCATAGGCGCGCAACGCGAACTTAAAAAAGCGGTAGAAGCCTACTGGAAAGGCGAGCTGGATGAAGCGGGTCTACGCAACATCGGCCAGGGTTTGCGCAAGCAAAATTGGTTGCTGCAACAGCAGGCTGGGCTGAATTTCATTCCAGTGGGCGACTTTTCTTATTACGATCAAATGCTCAACACGACCGCGCTATTGGGTGCTGCACCCAGCCGTTTTGGATTTACCGATGGCGCACTCACTTTGGCCGAATACTTCACGTTAGCGCGCGGCGACAAAAATAATTTTGCCCTGGAAATGACCAAGTGGTTTGATACCAACTATCACTATCTGGTGCCGGAATTTTTACATACTACCCAATTCAAACTGGGCAGCGAGTGGTTGTTTGAAGAGGTAGCCGAAGCGCAGGCGTTGGGCATCAAGGCCAAGCCGGTGTTGATCGGCCCGCTGACTTACCTTTATCTTGGTAAGGAGAAGCAGGGGGGCAAGGAAAAGCAGGCTGATTTAAACCGCCTACATTTGTTGCCCAAACTCATTCCGGTGTATCAACAAATTTTGGCGCGCCTTAAAACTCAGGGAGTGGAATGGGTGCAAATTGATGAGCCCGCACTGGTTCTGGATTTGCCGCAAGCGTGGGTAGACACGCTGGCATCGACTTATGCCGCACTTTCGCAAGACTCACCCAAAATTTTACTCGCCACCTATTTCAATAGCGTAGAAGAACATGCAGAAATCCTCAAGGCTCTGCCTGTAGCCGGCTTGCATATTGATCTGGTGCGTGCGCCGCAACAAGCAGAATGTTTTTTGCGTCATTTTCCGGAAGACAAAATTTTATCTGCGGGCATCGTGGATGGACGCAATATCTGGCGCTGCAATTTGGCGGCTGCTTTACAAACGCTACAAACCCTGCGCGCAACATTGGGCGATCGTTTGTGGATTGCGCCTAGTTGTTCGCTGTTACACGTACCTGTGGATTTAGCTCAGGAAACCAAACTCGATCAGACCATAGAAAATAGAATGCTCAAAAGTTGGTTGGCTTTCGCCATCCAAAAACTGGCTGAAGTCGCCACCTTGACACAGGGTGTCACGCTGGGCAAAGAAGCGATTGCGCCACAACTCGCGCAAGCCAATGCCGCGCTGGAAAGTCGCGTGTACTCACCGAAGGTGCATAACCAGGCAGTCCGCCAACGGGCTGCTGCGGTCACGCCGCTCGCCGAACAGCGGCAGTCCCCTTTTGTAGAGCGGATAGTCACGCAGCAGGCACGACTTAAGCTGCCCGCCTTTCCCACCACAACCATAGGCTCGTTTCCACAGACAGCGGACATCCGTACTGCACGCGCTGATTACAAGCATGGCCGTATGAGCACCGCGCAATATCACACTAAAATGCGCGCTGAAATCGAGCAAGTTGTGCGTCAGCAGGAAGCATTGGGGCTGGATGTATTAGTGCATGGCGAAGCCGAGCGCAACGATATGGTTGAATACTTTGGCGAACAACTACAAGGCTTTGCTTTCACCGAGCATGGCTGGGTGCAAAGCTACGGCTCGCGTTGCGTTAAGCCGCCGATTATTTATGGCGATGTCTCACGCCCGCATCCCATGACGGTGGAATGGGCGCAATACGCGCAAAGCATTACCGATAAGCCCATGAAAGGGATGCTCACCGGTCCGATTACCATTTTGCAGTGGTCGTTTGTGCGAAATGATATTCCGCGTGCAGAAACGGCCTTGCAAATCGCGCTGGCGATTCGCGATGAGGTGCACGATTTAGAGCGGGCTGGCATTGCTATCATCCAAATTGATGAAGCGGCCATGCGCGAAGGCTTGCCTTTGAAAAAAATCGATTGGCCGTTTTATCTGGCGTGGTCGGTGCGCGCTTTTAAGGTGTGTTCTGCGGGAGTTAACAATGCAACGCAGATACACACCCATATGTGCTACTCGGAATTTAACGATATTTTGCCCGCCATTGCAGCCATGGACGCAGATGTAATTACCATTGAAACTTCACGTTCGGATATGGAATTACTGGATGCATTTCACGCCTTTCATTACCCCAACGATATTGGCCCCGGCGTATACGACATCCATTCTCCACGCGTGCCCAGCACCGAAGAAATGCTGCGCTTAATACACAAAGCACTGGCGGTTATTCCGGCGCAACGCTTGTGGATCAACCCGGATTGCGGTTTAAAAACTCGCGGCTGGCCGGAAGTAAAAACGGCATTGCAAAACATGGTGGCAGTGGCCAGGGAATTGCGTAGCAGCGCAGTTGTTTGATGAGCCTTCTGTTTAATCACGTCCTGCAATAGTTAATTGACCGTCACGCGCCCAAATTTCCGCTTGCCAACCTGCGCGACGACATTTGCTCCGACTGGCAACTTCAATGTTTTATCGCTGATCCGCTCGCCATCTAGCCGCACCGCGCCTTGGTCGATCATCCGCAACCCATCCGAAGTGCTGTCAACTAAGCCCGCTTGTTTCAACAACTGGGCAATGCCGATGCTGCCATTTTTTGCAGTCACCGTAATCAGCGGCATATCTTCGGGC
>JANONT010000193.1:0-7353 GCA_031420955.1 Candidatus Nitrotoga sp.
CACATGCAGGAAGATGCGCCAGGCATGGTGTTTTGGCATCCCAATGGTTGGGTGGTGTGGCAGGTGGTAGAGCAATATATGCGCGTGAAATTTGGCGAGTATGCGTATCAAGAAGTTCGCACGCCGACCATGATGGATCGCACCATGTGGGAGAAATCTGGGCACTGGGAAAACTATCGCGACAATATGTTTACCACGCATTCCGAAGCGCGCGATTTTGCGGTGAAGCCGATGAATTGTCCGGGGCATGTGCAGATTTTTAATCACGGTTTGCACAGCTATCGCGATCTGCCCATGCGCTTGGCCGAGTTTGGTTCATGTCACCGAAATGAGCCTTCTGGCTCGCTGCATGGCTTGATGCGAGTGCGCGGCTTTACTCAAGATGACGCGCATATTTTTTGCACCGAGCGGCAGATTGAAAGTGAAGTGGCGAGCTTTATTGTGATGTTGCAAAAAGTGTATGCAGATTTTGGTTTTACGGATGTGCTGGTGAAATTATCTACCCGCCCTGAGAAGCGCGTAGGCTCGGATGAGACATGGGATAAGGCCGAAGCAGCACTTGATGCCGCATTAAAAAAGAATGGTCTGGCGTTTGAATTACAGCCGGGCGAGGGCGCGTTTTACGGGCCTAAAATTGAATTTTCATTGAAAGATACTTTAGGGCGTGTGTGGCAATGCGGCACCATTCAGCTGGATTTTAATTTGCCCGTGCGCTTATCTGCAGAATATGTGGACGAAGACAACACGCGCAAACCTCCGGTGATGTTGCATCGCGCGATTTTAGGTTCGTTAGAGCGGTTTATTGGCATTCTGATTGAGCATCATGCGGGCGCGTTTCCGTTGTGGTTGGCTCCCGTGCAGATGGTGGTGGTGAATATCTCGCAGGCGCAAGATGCGTATGCTGCACAAGTGGCTGAAACATTGCGTGCCGCAGGCTTTCGCGTACACCTAGATTTGCGTAATGAGAAAATTACCTATAAAATACGCGAACATAGCTTACAGAAGTTACCTTATCAGTTAATTGTTGGCGACAAGGAAATGGCTGCTGGCTTGGTTGCCGTGCGTACCCGCAAAGGTGAAGACCTAGGGCAGATTTCGATGGAGGCGTTGTTGCAACGCTTAAATTCGGAGCTGACCCAAAGCCGGGATAGCACGGTTTAATTTTTATTGGAGGAATTGCAATAGCACAGGATAAAACACAACGTCTCAACGAGCAGATTACAGCACCGCAGGTGCGGCTGGTTGGGGTAAAAGGGGAGCCACTTGGAGTCATGACATCCGCAGAAGCACTGCGGCTGGCAGAAGAGGCGGATTTGGATTTGGTTGAAATTGCGCCGATGGCAGAGCCGCCCGTATGCCGAATTATGGACATCGGCAAGTTTCGCTATGCTGAAAGTAAAAAGCAGCACGAGGCCAAGCTCAAACAAAAGCAGGTGCAGATTAAGGAAGTCAAATTCCGCCCTGGCACGGACGATGGCGATTTCAATATCAAGCTGCGAAATCTAATTCGCTTTCTGGAAGAGGGCGACAAAACCAAAATCACGCTGCGCTTTCGCGGACGCGAAATTGCTCACCAGAGCATCGGTATGCAGATGATGGAGAAGGTTCGCGTGAGCCTAGATGAATATGGCGTGGTGGAGCAGTTTCCTAAGATGGAAGGGCGGCAAATGGTGATGGTGCTGAGCCCCAAAAAAACCAAGGTGGTGGAAGTGAAGCCTGAAAAAGCCAAGCCAGTACAGATCAAGCCAGAGCAGATCAAGCCAGAGCAGGTGACGTAGGATAAAAAATTTTGATCGTTGTGAGTTTTAAGATTACTTCATGCAGATGAAGGTGTAGTAGGTGTTAAGCAAATTGATTCCGGGTTCTCAAGTGTTTCTGTCAGAAACCTCCCGTCGTCGTAAAATTAAAGGAGTCGTTATGCCTAAGATGAAAACAAAAAGCGGTGCAAAAAAACGCTTTGTTGTACGTGCAGGCGGAAGCGTTAAGCGTTCGCAAGCATTTAAGCGTCATATTTTGACCAAGAAGACCACCAAGACTAAACGTCAATTGCGTGGAACCACCGGCGTTCACGCCACCAACATGGCATCGGTACGCGCCATGATGCCTTACGCATAAGGAGCCGACATGTCTAGAGTTAAACGTGGTGTAACGGCGCGTGCGCGCCATAAAAAGATTTTGGCACTGGCCAAGGGTTATCGTGGCCGCCGTAAAAATGTCTACAGAATAGCCAAAGAAGCGGTCATGAAGGCTGGGCAATATGCCTACCGTGATCGTCGTCAGCGCAAGCGTCAATTCCGCACTTTGTGGATTGCGCGTATCAATGCTGCGGCGCGTGAACAAGGTTTGAGCTATAGCGTGTTTATGAATGGACTGAAAAAAGCGGCGATTGAAATTGATCGCAAAGTGCTGGCGGATATCGCCGTGTTTGACAAATCTGCCTTCGCGCAGATTGTTGGGCAGGCAAAAGCCAGTCTCGGAGTTTAAGCCGTCATTTTTGGCATCCTGAAGGAGGCGTTTTGCGCCTCCTTTTTTATTGATTTATTTTCTGCAAATATCTTTAAGTCGGATTTAATAATTAAACCCCATGCAAGATTTAGATCAAATATTTGAAGCCGCATCGCGGGAATTTGCTGCTGTTGAGCAGGCCGCCGAGCTAGAGCAAGTTAAGGCGCGTTATTTGGGCAAAGAAGGGCAACTAACAGGCCTGTTAAAAAGCTTGGGCAGCCTTTCCGCTGAAGAACGCCCCGCAGCGGGCGCGCGCATCAATCGCGTTAAACAAGCCATAGAAGAAGCCTTGGTGCAGCGGCGTTTTGCCCTGCAACAAGATCAATTACGGCTCAAATTGGAAGCAGAGTCTCTGGACGTAACTTTGCCGGGGCGGGGCTTGGGTGTCGGTGGTTTGCACCCAGTCACGCGCACTTTGGAGCGCATCGAAAGTTTGTTTCAATCACTCGGGTTTTCAGTCGCGACCGGCCCTGAAATTGAAAGTGATTTTTATAATTTCACCGCGCTCAACATTCCAGAAAATCATCCCGCACGCGCCATGCACGATACGTTTTATATCGACGATAGCCGCGCAGATGAGAAGCGCGTATTACGCACACACACTTCGCCCGTACAAATTCGGTGCATGGAGAACAACACGCCGCCGCTGAAGATCATCGCGCCAGGCCGTGTGTATCGCTGTGATTCGGATGTGACCCATTCGCCGATGTTTCACCAAGTGGAAGGCTTGTGGGTAGCCGAGGATGTTAACTTTGCAATTCTCAAAGGCTTGCTCGCCGATTTTATGCAAAATTTTTTCGAGCGCGAGGATTTAAAAGTTCGTTTTCGGCCTTCATTTTTTCCTTTTACCGAGCCGTCCGCAGAGATGGACATTCAGTGTGTGCAATGCAATGGAAAAGGCTGTCGCGTGTGTAGCCGCACCGGTTGGCTAGAGGTTTTAGGTAGTGGCATGGTGCATCCTAACGTGTTGAAGCACGTCAATATTGATAGCGAAAAATATTTGGGATTTGCCTTTGGTTTAGGCGTGGAACGTTTAGCCATGCTGCGTTATGGCGTGGCCGATTTGCGCCTATTTTATGAAGGCGATTTACGCTTTTTGAAACAATTTAATTAGGGAAACGCTGCGCAATGACTGCGCGGGTGAATTGTTGCGTTGCACAGTACTCGGAATCTGGGGGCGCGAAGCGACAAATATTTAATACACTCCGGTTCCTGCGTGCCGTGCGCCTTGCATTTCTTCCCGCTCGCCGATTGTGCAGCGTTTCCTTAGCACTCATTAGGGTCATCAATTGAAATTCTCAGAAAATTGGTTAAGGATATGGGTTAACCCCAATATGCCCAGCGCTGATCTAGCCCATGCTTTAACGATGGCAGGGCTGGAGGTCGAGTCATTAGAACCCGCCGCGCCCCCTTTTAATCATGTAGTAGTGGGCAAAGTACTGGAAGTAACCGCCCATCCTAATGCGGATCGGCTGAATGTGTGTCAGGTTGACGTAGGTCAAGCGCAGCCATTGAGCATCGTGTGCGGTGCGAGCAATGTGGTGGTCGGCGTGAAAGTGCCCTGTGCAAAAATTGGTGCGGTGTTGCCGGGAAATTTTATTATCAAACAGGCTAAAGTTCGCAATGTTGAATCACACGGCATGTTGTGTTCCGCTAAAGAATTAGGCTTGGCGATAGAGAGTGAAGGCCTGTGGTTGTTGCCTGCAGATGCGCCTATTGGTGATAATTTGCGCGAATATTTGGATCTGGATGACACTCTATTTACCTTAAAGTTAACACCCAATCGCAGTGATTGTTTTAGCGTGGCGGGCATTGCACGCGAAGTCGCGGCGATCAGCGGTAACCCACTCAGCACGCCGCATATCACGTCTGTTGTTCCCGCCTTGCACGAGCCAGTCACCTTAAAAATTGACCAGCCTGCAGCCTGCCCTTTGTACTGTGCGCGCATCGTACGTGGCATCAATGCTGCTGCCACCACCCCTGCGTGGATAGCCCGCCGCTTGGAGCGCAGCGGCCTACGCGGCATTAGCGCGGTGGTGGATATTACCAATTATGTCATGCTGGAATTAGGCCAGCCGCTACATGCTTTTGATTTGAGCAAAGTGTCGGGTGGCATTACGGTACGCAATGCACGGGCAGGTGAGCAATTGGAATTGCTGAATGGTCAAAATGTGACCATGCAAGACGATATGTTGGTCATCGCCGATGACAATGGCGCGCTTGCACTAGCGGGAATTATGGGCGGTGCGGTCAGCGGGGTGCGGCTATCTACGCAAGATGTGTTGTTGGAAAGCGCGTTTTTTGCGCCTGAGAACATTGCCGGAAAGGCGCGCCGAATAAACGCTGCGTCTGATTCGTCACAGCGGTTTGAACGTGGCGTAGATTTTGGCAACACACGCTTCGCATTAGAGCGCGCCACACAATTATTGTTGGAAATTTGCGGTGGCAAGGTTAGCGAAATTACTGAAGCCAAAAGTAAATTACCTGCACGAGAAATAATTATTTTACGTGTCAGCCGCATCAAACGTGTGCTGGGTATGACACTGGCGGCATTGGAAGTGGCAAGCTTATTAAAGCGGCTGAGCTTTATTTTTGAGCAGCATGGTGAAAGTTTTCATGTAACACCGCCCAGCTATCGTTTCGACATATCAATCGAGGCAGATTTAATTGAGGAAATTGCGCGTATTTATGGCTATGACAATATCGCCGCCAGATCGCCGCAAGACATCATGTGCATGCTGCCACAATCTGAATCGCACAGGCCAGTCACACGTTTGCGGCAGATGATGGTGGCGCGCGATTATCAGGAAACTATCAGCTATGCGTTTTTAGATTTGCAAAGCGAGCAAGATTTATGTGCTAACACTGTGCCGATTAAACTTAAAAACCCCATCTCTAGTCAGTTATCGGTAATGCGTAGCAGCTTGCTTAGTGGCTTGCTCGGTGCGCTGCGCGTGAATCTGGCACGCAAACAACCGCGCGTGCGTTTGTTTGAGGTGGGCGCATGCTTTGCCAACGCGGGTAAAGAGCAGCACGAAAAATTTGCAGGCTTGTGCTACGGCGCGCCCTCGCCAGAGCAGTGGGGTGTGGCGGGTCGAAATGTTGATTTTTATGACATTAAGGCCGATGTGGAAGCCTTGTTTGCGCCTGCTATATTAAGTTTTGTCGCAATGCCCCATCCCGCCTCACACCCCGGACGCTCCGCGCAAATTGTGCTGAACGGTCAAGTGATTGGTTGGCTGGGCGAGCTGCATCCGCAGTGGGTGCAACAATATGATATGCCGCAAACCGCCGTGTGGTTTGAGGTGGAGTTATCTGTGTTAACCAAAGTTGTCTCGCCAAGTGCGCGGGAGATTTCAAAGTTCCCCCCCGTGCGGCGCGATATTGCGCTAGTGGTTGACGAGGATTTATCCGTGCAAATTTTGCTGGATACAATGCAGCGTGAGCATGCACCTTTTGTAACGGAGATTGCCCTGTTTGACGTATACCGTGGCAAGGGTGTGCAAGAAGGCAAAAAAAGCCTTGCATTCCGTGTGTTGTTGCAAGATACTGAAAAGACATTAACGGATGTGGAGATTGAAGCCAGCGTCGTGCGCTTGACAGAGGTTTCGCAAAAACTAGGTGCTGAGTTGCGTACTTAAAATTAGAATTGGGACGTATTTAATCAAAAATAACGGGGGGGAGTGATGACATTAACTAAAGCAGAATTAGCGGATTTATTATCCGAAAAGGTGGGCTTAAATAAACGCGAAGCCAAGGATATGGTGGAGTCGTATTTCGAGGAAATACGGGCTCAATTGGAAAAAGGCGAAAGCGTGAAGCTGTCCAGCTTTGGCAATTTTCAACTGCGCGAAAAACCGCAGCGACCTGGGCGTAACCCAAAGACAGGGGAGGACATTCCCATCACTGCACGGCGAGTGGTCACATTCCATCCTAGTCAAAAACTCAAAAGCATGGTGGAAACAAGTTATTCACCTGCAAAAAATAAATCGTAGTAGCCGTCTTACACACGCAGTGATTATCTGCCTCGATTATGGAAAACCACACGCCTGATTCCGAGTTGCCACTGATCCCGGCAAAACGATACTTCACCATCGGTGAAGTCAGTGTGCTATGTGGCGTGAAAGCGCATGTGCTACGCTACTGGGAGCAAGAATTTACACAGCTTAAACCCGTCAAACGCGGCGGTAATCGCCGTTATTACCAGCATCACGAAGTTCTCCTCATCCGCCGCATACGGCAATTGCTATATGCCGAAGGCTTCACCATCAGCGGGGCACGCAGCCAGCTTAGCCACTTGGCTGTGCAACACGAAGTGTCCGAGCCATCTCCCTCAATGCAAACTTTATCCATCAAGCCCGCCGAACTGCGTCGTGAATTGGGTGAAGTTATCGCAATGTTGCGCGCCTGAACTGAATGGCGGATTTAAGTTCGAAGTGCAACAGCTAGTGGTGGCTTGGTGTAGTACATCTTCACCCCGAATAATACTGTTAAATCACATCCGCTTCTTGCCACGCAATTTCCAGTTGTATTTTCCGTTCGGACAATTCCTGCATCAGTTGTTTTGCCAAGTCGCCCAGTGGGTCGCCGCCCATGGCTTCAGATTCTTCAATGGTTTGGAGCTAAGTGACATTTCGTGGAGGTTTTTTGCCTATTTTTCTTCCCAAATGTTCTGCCACTAGCACCTGCTTTCGGTCTTGCGGAAGCCCTCTGTGTCGATGCACTAACTCCTTGAGTCTGCTGTTCACCCCGCCTTCAACGTGATTCGTTGTTCGCGGTACATGCGGATGGTCAACGAAGGTAAACAGATGCGGCAACGCATTGCGGATGAGCGAGCGTGCGGCACGA
>JANONT010000194.1:0-1780 GCA_031420955.1 Candidatus Nitrotoga sp.
TGTTGTCGGGTGGCGACCCTAACGAAGCACTCGGCACGTTGTGGTATCACGATCATCTTATAGACTTTACTGCACCCAATACCTACAAGGGTTTAGCGGGCATGTTCTTATTGTTTGATTAAGTGGATTCAGGCGATGAAACCGATACCAATCCACGCGCACTACGCCTGCCCAGCGGAGAGTACGACGTGCCACTCGCACTGGCAGACAAACAGTTTGACGCAGATGGCGCGTTAGTTTTTGACCAAACCGATATGAACGGTTTTGTCGGGGATCGCTACACCGTCAACGGTGCAATACAGCCCTATTTTAAAGTAGCGCGGCGCAAATACCGCTTTCGCATTTTAGATGCCGGGCCCGCACGCTGGTATGGCCTGCAGTTCAGCAACGGCATGTCTTTCCAACTGGTCGCTACCGATGGCAATTTGCTAGAAGCACCCCTCATCATGGACAAATTACTCATATCACCCTCCGAGCGGTATGACATCATCATTGATTTTTCAAAATACAAAATTGGCGATCAAATTATTTTACAAAATAATGTTGACCAAATAGATGGGCGCGGTCCACTGGGTACACTGCTCGACCCCATCCCGCTCATGCGTTTTGATGTGGATCGCAATGCTGCCGACCCCAGCGTTGTCCCGGCAAAACTGCGCGAAATGCCGCAAATGCGCCCTGTGGTGCAAACGCGGGAATGGAATTTTAGCAATGTGGATGGGGCGTGGACGGTAAATGGCGAGCTGTTTGATCCAGAGCGCGTAGACGCAGTCGTTAAAGTTAACACCGCAGAGTATTGGGACATCACCAGCTTTGGCGATTGGGCACATCCCATTCATATTCACCGCGAAGAATTTCGTATCATTTCACGCGGCGACGGACATCCCGTACCCCCCGAAGAGCAAGGCCGAAAAGATACGATTAAGTTGATGCCGTTCAACGAAACGGGCTTAGGGTATTCCGCTAGCGCACGCATTTATCTCGACTTCCGCGACATGAAAGGTCGATACATGATGCACTGCCACAATACCATTCATGAAGATCACGCCATGATGGTGCGCTTTGATGTTGTCTAACTGCGATTAAATATTCTCTGTAGTTGCTTGCCTCATCCCCCCCCTTGTTCGACTGGGCGCGAGCGTTTGCACGCCTCACGCCTATTCATACACGCTCAATTTATCCTGCTTTTTCGACCAAGCCACTGGTACAAAACACCCATAAAAGAAGTATTTTTTTCTCATGTGCTACCGCATCGTTTTGAGTAAATTGCCCCTACCCGCCACATCATAACCGCCATATTTTTTAGGAACACCAAGTTAAAAGGATGGCAGGACGACTTAAGTATCACTGCAATTATCCGATAACCTAAGTATTCAATAATTCAGTACTGCAATATTGAGATAGGGAGATAAAAATGGACAGACGCGAGGCATTACAAACGATTGGTAGCGGCGCACTGCTTGCCGGCATCGCACCCTTCACCTTTCTGTCCAATACAGCAGAAGCCAATACGAATATAGCTCTGAGCATTGCCCCGCAGCCCCGCGCAACCTCACTCTCACTGCCTAACGTCACCCTGCGTAATCAAGACAACCAAAAAGTTCGGCTATACGACGACCTGATAAAAGACAAAGTATTTATCATCAACATGTTCTTCATCGGCTGCACCGATGGCAAATGCCCCGTTGTCACCGCTAACCTAGCCCGTGTGCAAAAATTAATCGGCGATAGGCTGGGACGCGATGTGTTCATGTACTCCATCAGCCTCGCCCCAAAAAAA
>JANONT010000195.1:0-14284 GCA_031420955.1 Candidatus Nitrotoga sp.
GACACCTCAATAGGATTATCATCCACCTAGAGAGGAAACAAAAATGACCAAGCAACACAAACATTACGAAGCCGCATTTAAACTGGAAATAGCCCGCATGGTAGTGGATCAAGGATTGAGCGTCGCCCAAGTCGTCAAAGACATGCAGATTGGCCGCACTGCGGTAGGCCGCTGGGTCGCGCAATACCGCGCCGAGCAACAAGGCCAGCCGGGCATCGGCCGACCGCTCACCGTCGAACTGCAACGCATCCGCCAACTGGAGATCGAGAACCGCCAACTGCGCTCCGACAACGAACTCCTAAAAAAAGCGTCGGCCTTCTTTGCCCGCGAACTGAAATGATTTATACAATAATCGATCAAGTGCAACAGAAGGCCAGCATCGTCCAAGCCTGCCGCGTATTACAGGTCAGCCGCGCGGGGTACTACGCCGCCCGGCGACGGTCGAAGGAGCGCGCCAGTTGTGCGGCCAGCGTACACGTCAAAGCCGCCTTCGTGACGAATGACCGCTGCTACGGCAGCCGCCGCATCGTCGGCGAACTGCACGCACAAGACATCGTCATCGGTCGATACAAAGTGCGGCGCATCATGCGCGAAGCGGGGCTCAAGCCGGTTTGGAAGAGAAAGTTTGTAAACACCACCGACAGCAATCACGGCTTGCCCGTGGCGGACAACCTGCTCAACCGGCAATTCAACCCGCCGCAACCCAATCAGGCTTGGGTCTCCGACATTACCTACATCCGCACCAAAACAGGCTGGCTGTACTTGGCGGCGGTGATGGATTTGCATTCCCGCAAAATCATCGGCTGGGCGATGAGCCCGGCCATGCCAGCGGAGTTGGTGTGCCGGGCGTTACGCATGGCACTTCGGGCTAGGCAACCGGGCGCGGGACTGATGCTGCATTCGGATCGCGGCGCGCAGTATGCCAGCCACGAATACCAGGCGTTACTCAAACAGCACGGTGTCATTTGCAGCATGAGTCGGCGTGGTAATTGCTGGGACAACGCGGTGATGGAACGTTTCTTCTTGAACTTGAAGATGGAGCGGGTGTGGCGACAGGCATACGCGAACCAGATGGAAGCGATTAAAGACGTGACGGACTACATCGTGGGATTTTACAATTGCCAGCGTCGGCATTCCGCGTTGGGAAACTTAGCTCCCATCGCGTATGAAAATAAGTTTGCAGCAAAACAACCTATCGAGGTGTCCGAAATTACTTGACCACTGCAAACTGAGTCCGCTGTGCGCAACAATTTTCATCACCGGCATTCCCTTGCGGTGCATGCGAATAACTTGCTTGCGCCGTTCGTGAAGTGCCTCCCTTGTTTGTTTCCTTGCGTCTTCTTTTTCAATGCAAGCTGAGACTTGTCAACTTCAATGAAGCTTATGAATAATTCGTGCCGGGTCTATAAGTGTCACAAAAAAGTATCGCACTTATCAATCTATGCGGCATTAAATTTCACTTACGTATTGTTAACTGTGGCTGATTACTCTTTGTCATTGAGTGACCATTTATGGTTTAATCCTTTGCATGAATATCGCCTTTAAAACTATCGCTCTGGTTGGAAAATATCGGAATCCGGAAATCGCTGACTCCTTATTGCAGTTGGCTGACTTACTGGTTCGCGAAAATATTAATGTATTAATCGACAAAGATACGGCCCAGCACACTCCCCCTTCTTCTTATAGAGGAATGGCACTTGAGCACATGCAAGGACAGGTAGACTTAGCCATTGTGATAGGCGGGGATGGCACCATGCTGAATGTCGCCCGCACGCTAACCCCATTCGGCATCCCGCTCATAGGCATTAACCAAGGACGATTAGGTTTTCTAACTGACATCTCACTGGATAATATGCTGCCTACCATCATGGCAATTATTAACGGTGAATTTGTTAGCGAGCAACGCATGTTACTTTCCGCTCGCGTATTGCGCGAAAATCACGAAGTATTCCAATCATTAGCATTCAATGAAATTGTTTTACATCGTGGTGAATCAGGTGGCATGATCGAATTTGAAGTGCTCATCAATGGCGAATACTTATATAACCAGCGTGCTGATGGCCTGATCGTTGCCACGCCTACCGGCTCTACTGCATACGCACTCTCTGCAGGCGGCCCGATACTGCACCCAGCACTTCATCTGATTGCACTTGTGCCGGTGTGTCCGCATATACTTAGCAATCGTCCCATTGTATTGAATAGCGACTCCGAAGTAGAAATTTTATTGCACCGCACACCCCATGCCAGAATTCGTGCAGACAGCCACAATTACTTTGATTTACGAATCAACGACAAGGTAATGGTCACCCGCCACAGCGTATCCGCACATCTGCTACATCCTGTAGGACACAGTTATTACAACACCCTGCGCGAAAAACTGTTATGGAATAAAAGCCTCTAATGTTGAAATTTTTAAGTATCCGCGATTTTGCCATCGTCGAATTAGTTGAACTCGAATTCACCGCCGGCTTCACCGCATTAACTGGCGAAACAGGTGCGGGCAAATCTATTTTGATTGATGCGCTTTCGCTGACCTTGGGCGAGCGCAGCGATGCAACCATGATAAGGGCGCATTGTGCGCGCGCCGAAATCAGCGCGGAATTCGACACGCGCACCTTGCCCGACTTGCAGCATTGGCTGCATGATCAAGAATTACAGGGCGATGCCGACACCTGCCTATTAAGGCGCGTCATCGACAGCGGTGGCAAATCGCGCGGCTTTATTAATGGTCGCAGTGCCACGCTGCAACAAATGCGCGAAGCAGGCGAACATTTGCTCGACATACACGGCCAGCACGCGCATCAATCTTTGCTACGCCCCAACACACAACGCGATTTAGTAGATGGTTACGCAGGCTTGCGAACAAAATCATCTACCGTCGCCGAGCATTATCGCGAGTGGCAAACCATCATGCGCCACCGCTTGCAGTTGGCGCAAAATAAAGAAGCCGTGGCTGCCGAGCGCGAATTACTGCTATTTCAACGACAAGAATTAGCGGCGTTAAATTTCAATCCTGCCGCATGGATCGAATCGCAAGCCGATCATGCACGCCTATCCCACGCTGCAGGTTTATTAGAAACCGCGCAATTTGGTGTGGAAATATTAACGGATGCAGACACTGCCTGCCTAACTCAACTCAACACTTTAATCACCCGTATGCGCGCGGGCCTAGCCTTTGATGCCTCATTAACAGACACACTCGCCATGTTAGAAAGCGCGCAAAATGAATTGCAAGAAGCCGTATATGCCCTACGGCACTACCAACAAAGCCTAGACTTAGACCCGCAAAAATTACACGAGCAAGAACTCGTCATCTCCACCGTAGTCGATGCCGCGCGCAAATATCGCGTCCCACCCGAACAATTACCCGAAGTATTACACCGCATCACAGCGCGTTTGGAAGATTTAGGCGCGCACTCCGATTTAGACGCGCTGATGCAGCAAGAACTCGCCGCCAAAAATAAATTTATGAAAATAGCGACTGAATTAAGCGTCGCCCGCAAAAAAGCTGCGGAAAAATTATCTAAAGAAATTTCCGCCTCAATGCAAAATCTGGCCATGCAGGGCGGCCAATTTCATGTCGCACTCAACCCATTAGCCGAGGGCAGCGCGCATGGCTTAGAGGCCATCGAATTCCAAGTTGCAACTAACCCTGGCGCACCACTGCGCGCATTAGCTAAAGTCGCCTCCGGCGGAGAATTGGCGCGTATCAGCCTGGCGATACAAGTCGCCACCAGCCAGGCAGCAACCGTCCCCACACTCATTTTTGATGAGGTCGATAGCGGCATAGGTGGGCGCGTGGCAGAAATCGTGGGGCAATTATTAAAAAGTTTAGGCAAAAATCATCAAGTCATGTGCGTCACGCACCTGCCGCAAGTGGCCGCTATGGCTGACACGCAATTGCAAGTCAGCAAGTCCACGCTCAATGGCTCCACCCTCAGTGCCATTTGCGTTCTCCGACCTGATGAGCGTGTGGAGGAAATTGCACGTATGTTGGGGGGCGTAAAAATTACCGAGGCCTCGCGCAAACATGCCGCAGAAATGCTCGGCCACCCAGTTAAACCCCCGCCTCATAGCCCCGATACAGCCTCCTTAGGTTAATGTATTATTCCGCCCATTAAACTAATCGCCTTCTATCGAAATCCTATGCCCATCAAAATCGTCATCATTATTGCGACCGCGCTTCTGCTTGCTGCTTGTGGCAACTTGACCACGCCGAAATTACCATCATTCACCTCGCACAAAATGGACATTCGTCAAGGGAATCTCATCACTCCCGCGATGCGCGAAAAACTGAAGTTGGGCATGTCGCGCACGCAAGTCCGCAGCCTGCTGGGCACAGCATTGATCAATGACGCGATGCACAATAATCGCTGGGACTACATATATCGTTTTGAAAAAAATTACCAATTGGTTGACCAACAACACATGACGCTATATTTTGAAAATGACCGACTCAAGCGCATTGATGACAGCAATATGCCCGCGCTTGCGACTGCCACGCCCTCAGCCCCCAGCCCATAACCAAGAGTGTTTGCCATGAATAAATTAAAAATTGTTGTCGCAGGGTGCAGTGGTCGCATTGGTCGCATCTTGCTGGAAAATATATTAAAAGCGGATGATTTTTTGCTCCACGCAGCCTTGGATCACAGCTCCAGCCAGCTTATCGGTAAAGATGCAGGTGCGTTAGTCGGCGCGCCATGCGGCGTTTATATCACCGCCGATGTAACAAGCGCATTGCAAGGCGCGGATGTATTAATTGACTTCACCCGCCCAGAAGGCACGTTGCACCACTTGAGCGTTTGCCAAAAATTGGGAGTCAAAATGGTGATCGGCACGACCGGTTTTAGCGCGCCGCAAAAAGAACAACTCCGCGCCGCCGCTCAACATATCGGTATCGTGTTTTCGCCCAATATGAGCGTGGGGGTAAACCTCACTTTTAAGCTGCTCGAAATCGCGGCGGGCATACTCAATCAAGGTTATGACATCGAAATCATCGAGGCGCATCATCGGCATAAAATTGATGCTCCGTCCGGCACGGCACTTGCGATGGGCGAAGTCATCGCCAAAAAACTGGGGCGCAATCTAGATGAATGCGCGGTATATGGCCGCGAAGGGGTGGCGGGCGAGCGCGACCCTTCAACCATAGGCTTTGCCACGATACGCGGCGGCGACATCGTGGGCGACCATACGGCCTTGTTTGCTGGCATTGGTGAGCGTATCGAAATCACCCACAAAGCCAGCAGCCGCAGCACCTACGCGACGGGCGCATTACGTGCGGCGCGTTTTTTACAAGCCCGTGCAACAGGCATATATGACATGCAAGATGTACTGGGCTTGAAATAAATAATCCCATCCAAACCGCGTCTAACAAATATTGCCAACCCTGCCGCGTCTTCATATATAATGCGCGCCTTTTATTTGTAAGCAAAACCCTTAGGAGAAATTATGGCCAACACCGCACAAGCTAGAAAACGCGCCAGACAAGCGGACAAGCAGCGTGACCACAACGCCAGCCTGCGCTCAGAACTGCGTACCGCGATTAAAAAAGTAATCAAGGCAATTGAAGGCGGCGATAAAGCTGTCGCGCAAGCCGCGTTTATTCAATCCACCAGCGTGGTTGATTCCATCGCCGACAAAAAAATTGTTCATAAGAACAAAGCAGCGCGCCACAAAAGCCGTCTGTCTGCAGCCATCAAGGCGATGGCCTAACACGCTGGCGCAGCACCTCGGCCTTATTTTTTAAGGCTGCTACACTCTACCAGCCACGCGCAAAATAAGTGCCATCACCGCCGTCATTCTTTGATGATGGCGAATTTAATGATGGCAAACCGCACAAACCAGCCCCTCTCCCCAATCAATAAAACGCAATTTCCCCTTGCGCGTGCGGGGCGAATTGGCTCAATATACGCGTTTTATTCAATCCGTCGTGGCGGCTCAGCCGCCATCTGCATTTGTATATGCCAAACTTGATGAACACGTACGCAAGACTTCCCGTAGCCTTCACTCATGGTTTAGGTGCTTGGCTCTGGGACAGTAACGGTAAGCGTTATCTGGACGCGCTGTCCGGCGTCGCAGTCAACAGTTTGGGGCACGCCCATCCGCTTTTTATCGCCGCGCTGACCGCTCAAATCAACAAGCTCATCCACGTTTCCAACATCTATCAAATATCGGAACAGGAACAACTTGCCAGCCAATTGTGCACGCTGTCGGGTATGCAAGAAGTGTTTCTGTGCAACTCTGGCTGCGAAGCAAACGAAGCTGCAATCAAACTCGCACGGCTGTTCGGCCACAACAATGGCATTGAAACCCCCACCATTATCGTCATGGAAAAAGCCTTTCATGGCCGCACGCTCGCCACCCTTTCCGCCACTGGCAACCGCAAGGTGCAGACTGGATTTGAGCCGCTAGTCAGCGGCTTTGTGCGCGTCCCGCACAACGATCTCGATGCGATTAAACAAGTGGCCGAACACAATCACGATGTGGTGGCAGTGTTAGTCGAGCCCGTGCAAGGCGAGGGCGGTATCCGCCTCTTAGATAAGCAGTATCTGGCTCAGCTACGCAAAATTTGCGATCAATACAACTGGCTGCTCATGCTAGACGAAGTGCAAACAGGCATTGGCCGCACGGGCAAATGGTTCGCCCACCAACACACCGATATTTTGCCGGATGTGATGACCTTGGCTAAAGGCCTGGGCTCTGGCGTGCCGGTTGGTGCATGTCTTGCAGCGGGCAAAGCCGCTGGCACATTCAAGCCTGGCAATCACGGCTCGACCTTTGGCGGCAATCCCTTGGCGAGCACCGCCGCGCTCAGCACGCTCAAAATTATCCGGCAAGAACATCTGATGGAAAACGCTTTGACCGTCGGCAATTTTTTGCAGCAGGGACTCAAAACCAAGCTCGCCAACATTCCGGGCGTGGTAGAAATTCGCGGTGCGGGTTTAATGATCGGCATCGAGCTCAACAAACCCTGCACCGAATTGGTTAAGCTCGCACTGGCGCAAGGGCTGTTAATTAACGTAACCGACAACAACGTCGTGCGCCTGCTGCCCGCGCTGATTTTTTCTCAAACCGACGCGCAGCAATTGCTGGATATTCTTTGCCCACTGATTATCGAATTTTTGTCGCAGCCCGCTTAACATGGCTATCAAACATTTTTTACAATTTAAAGATTTAAGCTTGGCCGAATTTGAACATATATTCGAGCGCACCCGCCTCATCAAACAACGCTTCAAGGCTTATCAACCCTATCACCCACTGTCCGACCGCACGCTGGTGATGATCTTTGAAAAAAATTCCACGCGCACCCGTTTGTCATTTGAAGCGGGTATGCAACAGCTCGGCGGCAACGCCATTTATCTCAACACCCGCGACTCGCAACTGGGACGCGGCGAGCCGGTTGAAGATGCCGCGCAAGTTATTTCGCGCATGAGCGACTTGGTTATGATCCGCACTTTCGAGCAAGAAATCATCGAGCGTTTCGCCGCTAGCTCGCGGGTACCGGTCATCAACGGCCTCACCAACGAATATCACCCATGCCAAATATTGGCTGATATTTACACTTACATCGAACAGCGCGGCTCGATTAAAGGCAAAACTGTGGCGTGGATTGGCGACTCTAACAACGTCTGCAACACTTGGCTGCAAGCAGCCGAAGTATTCGATTTCAACGTCCACGTTTCCACCCCGCCGGGCTACGAAGTCGAACCTGAGCGCGCCGGATTATTTAACGAAAATCATTACGAAGAATTTCCCAACCCGATGGATGCCGCGCGTAATGCTGATCTCGTCACCACTGACGTGTGGATTAGCATGGGCTTCGAGCGCGAAAATGATGCACGGCGCAAAGCCTTTGCCGACTGGATAGTCGATGCAGAAATGATGGCGGAGGCCAAACCCGATGCACTATTTATGCACTGCCTGCCCGCGCATCGCGGCGAAGAAGTGGATGCCGCCGTCATCGACGGCCCGCAAAGCGTGGTGTGGGATGAGGCCGAGAACAGGCTACATGTACAAAAAGCACTCATGGAATATCTGCTATTGGGCAAGGTTAATAAGTGAAGAGTAGGTTGGGTTTACGTAGCCCAACAATCTAAAAACGTTGGGTTACAGCCTGCGGCCTAACCCATTTTACAAGTGGAAAAATGCAATGAGCGAAATAAAAAAAGTTGTCCTCGCCTACTCAGGCGGTCTCGATACCTCGGTTATTCTGAAGTGGCTGCAAGACACTTATCAATGCGAAGTCGTGACCTTCACCGCCGACATCGGCCAGGGTGAAGAGCTGGAACCCGCGCGCAAAAAGGCTTTGCTGCTAGGCATCAAACCAGAAAATATTTTCATCGACGATCTGCGCGAAGAATTTGTGCGCGATTTTGTGTTCCCCATGTTTCGCGCCAACACTGTTTACGAAGGCGAATATCTGCTCGGCACGTCCATCGCGCGCCCGCTCATCGCCAAGCGTCAAATTGAAATTGCACACAGCACCCACGCGCAAGCCGTGTCGCACGGCGCAACCGGCAAAGGCAACGACCAAGTGCGCTTTGAGTTGGGCTATTACGCGCTCAACCCCGCCATTAAAGTCATCGCGCCCTGGCGTGAATGGGACTTACTGTCGCGTGAAAAACTCATGAGCTACGCCGAAAAGCATGGCATCCCAGTAGACATGAAACACAAACAAGGTGGCTCACCGTACTCGATGGATGCGAATTTATTGCACATCAGCTTCGAAGGCCGCCATCTGGAAAACCCCGCCGCTGAAGCCGAAGAAAGCATGTGGCGCTGGACCGTGTCGCCCGAACAAGCACCCGATGCGGCAGAGTATTTAGACATCGAATATCAGCATGGCGACATCATCGCCTTGAATGGCAAGTCGCTCAGCCCCGCGCAGGTGCTGACGCAACTCAACGCGCTGGGCGGCAAGCACGGCATTGGTCGGCTTGATCTGGTCGAAAATCGTTACGTCGGCATGAAATCTCGCGGCTGCTACGAAACCCCCGGTGGCACGATTATGCTGCGCGCACATCGGGCGATTGAATCGATCACGCTGGACCGCGAAGTGGCGCACTTGAAAGATGATCTCATGCCGCGCTATGCCAGCATGATTTACAACGGCTACTGGTGGAGCCCGGAGCGGAGCGCACTGCAAACGCTGGTTGACCACACGCAACAACAAGTCAACGGCTGGGTGCGCGTTAAATTATACAAAGGCAATGTCATCGTGGTCGGGCGCGATTCTAAAACCAACTCCCTATTTGATCCAAGCATTGCTACTTTTGAAGATGACAAAGGCGCGTATGACCAAAAAGATGCGGCCGGATTTATCAAGCTCAACGCGCTACGTATGCGGATTGCGGCAAAATTAGGGAAACGTTGATTAAGTGTCTGCGCGGGTGAGTTGCTACGTTGCGCGGTGCTCGGAATCCTCATGTATATTGATACACTACGGTTTCTGCGCGCCGTGCGCCTTGCCCTTCATCCCGCTCGTCAACTTAATCAGCGTTTCCAAAAATAATCAAAAAATAAATGTTTTTCCTTTGCATCAATAAAATTAATTCTCCAGGATAAAGTCATGTCAGAAAAATTCGATAACGTCAGCGTCGCAAAAAAATCCAACGTGTTTTTTGATGGGAAATGCGTTTCGCATTCTGTATTTTTTCCCGATGGATCACGTAAAACCGTGGGCGTAATTATGCCGGGCAGCCAGCTTACATTTAACGTCAGCACGCCTGAAGTCATGCAAATCACGCATGGCACATGCACGGTCAAACTGGCCGGAGAGCCTGCATTCAAGACCTATAGCGCGGGTACGCAATTCAGCGTAGCAGCCGGTAGCAGCTTTGAAATTCACACGCAAGATACTGTCGATTACGTATGCAGCTTTGGCTGATTATTCAAGGAAACCACCATGCCTTCATTTGACATCGTCTCTGAAGTAGATAAAACCGAAGTTAAAAATGCGGTCGAACAGACCAACAAAGAAGTCAGCACGCGCTTTGATTTCAAAGGCTCAGACGCACGCGTAGAGCAAGCCGAATTGGTATTGAGCGTGTACGCAGATAACGAATTTCAGCTCGATCAAGTACAAGATATTCTGAACACCAAGCTGACCAAACGCGGTGTCGACATCAAGTGTTTAGACATCAGCGACAAGATCGAAAAAATCAGCGGCAACAAAGTAAAGCGTGCGTGCACCGTTAAAGTCGGCGTAGAAATCGAGCTGGCAAAGAAAATAGTGCGCCTCATCAAGGATAGCAAACTCAAAGTACAAGCCAGCATCCAAGGTGACACCGTGCGCGTGTCCGGCAAAAATCGCGATGATTTGCAAGAAGGCATCGCCTTCGTACGCAAATCAATCACTGACTTTCCGCTGCAATATCAAAACTTCCGCGACTGATCCGAGATCGCCATAACTGAGCAAAAATTTTTGCAACTGGCTTAGATTTTTTTACACCTTCGCCTGAACTTTTACAACTGCATGGCAGACTGCGCGGTATAATGCGCGCCTCAAAAAGTTTGGTATCGCACACAAACATTCTGTATCACGCCCGGGTGGTGAAATTGGTAGACACAAGGGACTTAAAATCCCTCGACTGTAATGGTCATACCGGTTCAATTCCGGTCCCGGGCACCATATCAATAAGTTACGCGTAGCGCAGCTTATTCAAAAACTCCATACGTCAACAAACGTTCAAACGTTTCAATAGATACCCAGACTTTTGATCGCGAATTAAACACTTGAGCTTCTTGCAATTATTCGACTGCCAGTGCACATAAGGCATCATGTATTTTGCGACATATTCCTTGGACGACTCATCCATACGTGTGTCTGCTGAGATTGGCAGTTGAAATACTCTGCAAGATTTAAATTTTTCTTGCCTATCTTTTGCCTTACGTGGGCAGATAATGGGAAACTCCCCTTCTTTACCAGCGAATACCATACAAAATCTTCGCACCCCAACAAGAGTAACTTCTAGTGTGGTGGAATATAAGCGAATGATAATTTATACTAGCACGCTACCAAGCTTGTCCCGCTTGTTAGCGTGCCGCTTAATGGGAAACCTAATGCCAAGAAAAATGATAGATAGAGATGAGGATATTCAGCAGGCCGCGCTGGCGATCAAGGCAATAGCACACCCATTGCGCCTGAAAATATTATGTGTGTTAGGTGATCAAGAATTTAGTGTTCAAGACATCGTGGAGCAAGTTGGCACATCACAAAGCAACATCTCTCAACATTTGGCAATTTTGCGAGAAAAAGGAGTGTTGGCGACACGCAAAGACGCAAACTGGGTGTATTACCGTATAGATGATCCGCGCACGCTAAAGTTGATCGGCATGATGCGCGATGTGTTTTGTGCAACTTGAGAGCTTGTATTTACCCACTATATTAGAATATAATAATATTATTAATTACCGATTGGTGCTGCTGTGAAAAAAACGTGGATCTATTTTTTATTGCTGCAAAGTGCATTCAGCGCGTTTGCTGCTGAGCCGCTCCAGGTTGCGACGGTGCAATACCGTGAAGTTGAGCAATCATATAGCGTTGAAGGGGTAGTCGAGGCTACACGCCAATCCACGGTATCCGCGCAAATTAGTGGGCGCATCAAGGAAATTAATTTTGATGTGGGGGATCGTGTGCGCAAAGGGGAGGTCATCCTACGTATCGACGAGCGTGAAACAGCGCAAGCCTTGGCGGGCAGTAATGCGCAGGTTTTGCAGGCGCAAGCCACGCTGCAAAACGCAAAAATACAATATGAACGATTCAAACAATTATTCGAACAGAAGATTATTACTCAGGCGGCCCTTGATAAAGCACTGGCCGAGTATCAAGTAGCTAGAGCACAAGCTGCCGCCAGCGAAGCCGGAGTGGGGCAAGCCAGCTTGGCGCATGGGTATAGCGTGGTGGTCGCGCCCTACAGCGGAGTGGTTGCAGCACGCTGGGTGGAGGTGGGTGAAATGGTTACCCCAGGCAAGTCATTGATGACTGGTTTCGACCCGTTAGAAATGCGCGTGGTGGTGAGTGTGCCGCAATATAAATTGGCAGAAATTGGTTCGCATCCAAAGGTGATGGTAGAAGCGTCATCATTAAAACGCTGGATTAAAGCAGCATCAACCACCATCCAACCCTTGGCGGACGCGCGCACCCATAGCACGCAGATGCGCGTGACGCTGCCCAGCAACGAAGCGGGCATTTATCCCGGCATGTTCGTGCGTGCGCATTTTGTCATGGACAAGGCCAACAAGCTTGTCATACCGAGCAGCGCAGTACTTCACCGCAGTGAAGTCGTCGCGGTATATGTTGTTAATGAACAGAATGAAGTGCAATTACGCCAAGTGAGGCTGGGAGAAATGTTTACTGGTGGCTTGGTAGAGGTGCTGGCTGGGTTGAGTCCCAGCGAAAAGATCGCCCTGGAACCGGTTAAAGCAGGGATGTCGGCTGGACAGAAAAAGTAACAATTCTTTAACCTTAAAACTGAGGAATAAAGCATGGCACACATCATCGTTATCGGAGCTGGAATTGGTGGCCTACCAATGGCCTATGAAATGCAAGAACAAGCGCGCAAGGGAGATAAAGTAACTGTCATCTCAAACAGCGAAAATTTTCATTTCGTCCCCTCCAATCCTTGGGTGGGGGTGAAATGGCACAATCGTGAAGACATCGAATTCCCTATTCGCCCTTACTTGGAACGCAAGGGCATAAACTTTATTGCGACCGGCGTCAAACGTCTTCACCCCGAGAAAAATCAGGTTGAGTTGAGTGATGGCGAAATGGTCGCTTATGATTTTTTGGTGATCGCGACAGGACCCAAGCTGGCCTTTGATGAGGTGGAGGGTTTGGGGCCGCATGGCGGGCACACCCAATCTGTGTGCCATGTTGATCACGCGATGAAATCACACGATGAATGGGACAGCTTCACCAAAAATCCGGGACCTATTGTAATTGGGGCGGTGCAAGGCGCGTCGTGCTTTGGCCCCGCCTATGAATACGCGCTTATTTTAGACACGGATCTGCGTCGCCGTAAAATTCGCGACAAAGTGCCGATGACATTTGTTACCGCCGAACCTTATATCGGGCATCTGGGTTTGGGCGGAGTGGGAGATTCCAAGGGCATTCTAGAATCAATCTTGCGGGAACGCGGCATCAAGTGGATATGCAACGCTAAAACCACCAAAGTTGAAGCAGGTAAATTGTTCGCCATGGAGTGTGATGAAAATGGCGCGGACAAAAAAGCGCACGAGTTGCCATTTAGCTACTGCATGATGTTGCCGGCTTTTAAGGGAATAGATGCGGTGTTCGGTATCGAAGGGTTGACTAACCCGCGCGGCTTTATTGTGGTTGATGAGTATCAGCGCAATCCAAAATATAAAAATATCTATGCGGTTGGCGTATGCGTCGCGATCCCTCCGGTTGAAAAAACGCCGCTACCCGTTGGTACACCTAAAACCGGGTACATGATCGAATCGATGGTCACCGCCACGGCACATAATATTCACGCCGAACTAACCGGAAAAATCCCGGATAGCAAAGCAACGTGGAATGCGATTTGTTTGGCCGACTTTGGTGATACGGGCGCCATGTTTGTTGCGTTGCCGCAAATTCCTCCGCGTAACGTTAACTGGTTTGCACATGGCAAATGGGTGCATGTTGCAAAAGTGGGGTTCGAGAAATATTTCATCCGGAAAATGAAAAAAGGAACGACCGAGCCCGTGTACGAAAGATTAGTTCTAAAGATGATGGGTATTGAAAAGCTCAAGCAAAAAAATAATTTATAGTCGCGCAGAGCCTTGAATTGATAAGGGCGGCGGCACATTTCAGGGTTAGAAGTCATGGGTATTTCAGGGCGCATCGCCAGGTATTTTTTGCACTCACAATTGACACCGCTGTTGGCGTTAGTTGCGGTGTTGCTGGGCGCATTCGCCGTGCTGGTGACCCCGCGCGAGGAAGAGCCTCAAATTAATGTGACCATGGCGAACGTGATGATCGCCTATCCGGGCGCGTCCGCCAAAGATGTCGCGCAGACGGTGGCGACGCCCGCCGAGCAGGTGCTGTCGCAAATCGCCGGGGTGGAGCATGTTTACTCGGTGTCGCAGCCGGGCATGGCGATCATTACCGTGCAATTCAAAGTTGGTGAAGCGCATGTGCCGTCGCTGGTGAAGCTGTATGACGTGGTGCATAGCCATGCGGATTGGTTGTCGCCCACCTTGGGGGTGGCAGCGCCCATCATCAAGGCCAAAGGGATAGATGACGTGCCGGTGGTGGCGCTGACATTGTGGCGCGAACAGG
>JANONT010000196.1:0-3293 GCA_031420955.1 Candidatus Nitrotoga sp.
ATGGGGCATCGCCAGCGGTGTGTGTGAACGCTATTCGCAGCGGATTCTCCAGCGTCATGATGGACGGCTCATTGCTGGAAGATGCCAAAACGCCTTCATCTTATGATTACAACGTCGAAGTCACACGCAAAGTGGTTGATATTTCGCACGCTGTTGGCGTGTCGGTAGAAGGCGAGCTGGGTTGCCTGGGATCGCTGGAAAGCGGCATGGGCGAACAGGAAGACGGCCAGGGCGCGGAAGGCGTGTTGGATCATTCGCAATTGTTGACTGACCCAGAAGAGGCGGCTGACTTTGTTAAAAAAACGGGCGTAGATGCTTTGGCGATTGCCATCGGCACCTCGCACGGCGCATACAAATTTACCCGCCCACCTACTGGCGATATTTTGGCGATTGATCGCATTAAGGCCATCCATGCGCGCATCCCCAACACGCATTTGGTGATGCATGGTTCGTCCAGCGTACCGCAAGAATGGCTGAAAATTATTGACCAATACGGCGGCGATATGGGCGAGACTTACGGCGTACCTGTTTCCGAAATCGTCGAAGGCATTAAATATGGCGTGCGTAAAATCAACATTGATACGGACTTGCGTATGGCCTCCACCGGCGCGATCCGCCGTCATCTGGCCAAAGACCCAAAAAACTTTGACCCGCGTAAATTTCTGGCCGAATCCACCAAGGCCATGAAAGAAATTTGCAAGGCGCGTTACGAAGCCTTTGGCAGTGCTGGCCAGGCGGGCAAAGTGAAAGCGTTGTCACTGGAAAGCAGGGCAGGCAAATATGCCAAAGGCGAATTGAAAGCGATCATCAAGTAATTGCAATAGCAGCAAACTAAAAAAGGCGACTCTAGGGTCGCCTTTTTGTTTGGCGGGGCACGGCACTTTTTATCAGAATATATTTTTCCATGTGAGTGCAATGATGTTGCGTTTATATTGGTCATTGAAGTGCAGCTTCCAATCTACATTAAGAGTATTTGATCGGCTCAAATAGTTAGATTGGCTAAAGACGGCAGTGTAGAAGTGTGATCCTGCGTCTACTTGGCTATCTGTTCTTATTAAAGTAAATAGGGACTTCATGTTCCATACCTCGCGTAAAATTGCGCCCATTTCTAGGGTGCTGTAAAGGTAGCTGTGGCTCTTTACGCATGCACCTCCGCCGCCGACTAATACATAAACATCAATGTCAGGAACAATGCGCTTGGTATACCCCAGTCCACCGCTCATTGCGAAGCTGCGATTGTCAGATAGTTGCTTATTTAAATGCGGCTCAACGGCAATATGGAAGCGGCTAGAAACCCCTCCTGTGAGTGCGTTGTAAGGTACGATGGACTGCATGTCATCAATTAAAGTATGCGAAACGGGTAAAACAGAGAGGGAGAGAGTTGCTTTTCCTCTGTCATATCAAAGTGAAAGATGAAATCTGACTATCACCTCGCGGGTTGATGGGATTATAACGATTGCCCGTGTTGAGTGACTTATCGGCAAATGATTCGGTAGCCCGTGCGGAAAGATCACCATTATTGTCGAGCCATACTTGCTTGTTTACCTTGCCCTGCCCTGCAGATAAGCATATTGGTTATAGGCTCACGCGAAGTCCAATTGGATGAAAGCGGCTTCATTCTCCGAGTGGTCAAGATGGGCAACCATTGTAACAGCCAGCAACTTTTGGTTTGTAGGTGCGGGTGTCCGTTGCCATCTGGCAGCTATTTTTCATGACATGAGTCGAAAAAATTTATCGCGTGGCGTAAGTGACGGAAAATTGATTAGGGTAAATTTTTCAATCGGTGTTATATCGAAATTGTAATGACATAGCACAAAGCCAAATGATTCAACTTGTGCGCCGTGTGCATATCCGTTGTCGACATGCATGATGTCGTGATAGGTGGTGCGTGCGCTCAACGCTTTAAAAACTTGCCTATCTTTGCGCCCGCTTCCGAGTATTTGGGGGGTAGATATTAATTGTTCAATAGGGCGAATACGGCAACAAACTGTTTGATTTTAATAATGTTAGCTGCTAGGCTTCGCCTTGCCCGAATCCTACTGGGCGATTTGTATTTCAACCCAAAAAGGAGAAAAAACTGCCATGAGAAAAATTCTCACCCCCCCCCGCACTAGTATTTCTAGCATTATTTACCCTTAGTGGATGTGCCAGCATAATCAGTGGCACCAGTGACAATGTCTCAGTAAATTCACTTGAAAAGGGTACGACTATTTATGTTGACGGCGCAGCGCGGGGTGTTGACACGGCAATGGTTAATGTCAAAAAAGGAAAGCCGCATCATTTACGTGCGGAAAAAGAAGGGTGTCAGCCTGTCAGTGCTGAAACAGGCGAATCTTTTGATGGTGTCTCGCTATTAGGCATCCTCATTGATTTTGGAATCTTTACCATTCCAATTGATCTCATTTCAGGAGCGGCATGGAAAATCAGCCCAACTTCATACACACTTACACCCATTTGCAACAAGAGCAATACCTAAGAAAGCAATTATGAACGCGGCAAGGTGGGCTGGTTGGTGCTGAGCCTGCGAAGCCCAACCCCTCACCGTGCCGCGTTGCATCACATCCCTTTTTCCACCCTGATGTTGGGCTTCGTTTCATGCAGCCGCAACCTACACGGCAAATCCCGAATGATGCACCTCCACGTTTTACGCAAACCAAATCACACATGCGACAGTGTATGAACGTGCTTAAGCAATTTGACAAGGCTGACCTCAACTATTTTTAAATCATAGTCAGCTTGCAGGTTAAGCCAACAATGCTTCCACTGCCGCGATATCGGCATAGGTTTCGCGCTTGCGGCTATTATTATGGCGTGCATTTTCTGGTAACACGGCCAGCGTGATAGGAACATTGGTTTCCGTTCGCAGGATAAAGCTGGGTACGGTTTTTTCTTCGCCCATTAAGCGTGTTCGCCATTCGCTACTTTCAAAAGGCAGGTTGTGCTGGAGTAAAAACAGCATAACTGACTTTACATCGTCGGAATAAACCACTAAGTTGATATCGGACTGTTCGCCTGCCGTACCGTTGAGCACTGAGCCAGTCAGCAGGGGGTGAAAGGATTGTAAAAGGCGCATCGTCGCCAGTGCCTGTTGCCGCAATTGATGCAGCATCAGCGGGTGACTTTCCGGTTCGTATAACGCGCGAAAGCTACGCAAGGCGGTGTCTATTTCTTCGTTGCTGGGCAGGTGTTGGGTATCAGTCGCGCCCATTTGTTTGGCGGCTTTGCGCTTGGCAAAAGCATAGTCGGTGATGCCATCTTCAGCCATCAATTTTGCCGCTTGATGCGCCAGATGC
>JANONT010000197.1:0-11842 GCA_031420955.1 Candidatus Nitrotoga sp.
GCTTGGCTCAGTTGCGCGGGTAGCTTGTCCATCATGGCGGACATGCCGCCCATTTTTCGCATTTGCGCGATTTGCGTTTTGAAATCATTCAGGTCAAACCCTTTGCCGCCCTGAATTTTTTTGGCGAGCTTTTCTGCGTCCGCCAGATTGACGTCGCGCTGTACATCTTCAATCAACGATAGCACATCGCCCATGCCCAGCACGCGCGAGGCCATGCGCTCCGGGTGAAAAGCTTGCAGGCCGTTTAATTTTTCACTCACGCCGACAAATTTAATCGGCTTGCCAGTGATATGCCGCACCGACAAGGCCGCGCCGCCCCGCGCATCGCCATCCAGCTTGGTCAGAATAATGCCGGTGAGCGGTAGCGCGTCGCCAAAGGCCTTGGCGGTATTGACTGCATCCTGCCCAGTCATGGCATCCACCACAAACAGGGTTTCTATGGGGTTGAGTGTGGCGTGCAGTTCGCGAATTTCGTCCATCATCGCGGTATCAATCGCGAGGCGACCGGCGGTATCTACCAGCAGCACATCGTGGTGGTGACGGCGCGCAAAATCGAGCGCAGCCAGCGCAATATCACGCGGCTTTTGGCTGATGTCAGAGGGGAAAAAATCAGTGTCAACCTGCTGTGCGAGCAAGCGCAATTGCTCAATCGCGGCGGGACGATAAATATCGCAACTGACCAGCAATATTTTTTTCTTGGATTGCTCGCGCAGTAATTTCGCCAGCTTGCCACTGGTGGTAGTTTTACCGGCACCTTGCAAACCCGCCATGAGAATGACTGCGGGCGGCACGGCGGCTAAATTGAGCGTGTCGTTATGCTCACCCATCAACCGCGTCAGCTCGCGATGCACGATGCCGACCAAGGCCTGGCTGGGTGTGAGGCTGCCCATCACCTCTTGCCCTAACGCCGCTTGCTTGACCTGCGCGGTAAATTCTTTCACCACGGGCAAGGCCACGTCGGCCTCCAGCAAGGCCAGCCGCACTTCGCGCAGGGTGTCTTGAATATTGCTTTCGGTCAGGCGCGCTTGTCCGCGCAGATTTTTAATTACGCCGGAGAGGCGGTGGGTTAAGTTGTCCAACATGTTTTGTATTCCTTTCTTCCAATTCCTGATAAACACGATCACTGCGTTGGCTTCATCTTTGGCTTCTCGCCGTACTCAATTGTACTGTTATCGTCGCCTCATCTTCGCCGCCTTGTGCTCCTGCTTATCAGAAACTGGAATGAGAGATGTAAGTTAGTCACGCCCGCGACACAAGCCAGCCGCATAGATGGTGTAGAATCTGCGAAGTCTAAACACCCGCGCTAAAAATGTCGAATTCCGTTTTATACAGCCTGGTTTTTCTCGCCTATGTGGGGCTGGCGATTTATTTTTGGCGCGTGCAAATCACCGGCGGAAGCGATGCCTTAAATCGCGGTGTGGTGGGGCATTGGGTCATTTTGCCACTGACCTTACACGCCTATTTATTGTATGGAAATTTGCTAGGCGGGGGTGGGCTGAATTTGGGCTTGGTCTACGCGCTGTCTTCTATTTTATGGCTGACCATGTTGGTGTATTGGGTGGCGCGACTTTTTTACCCGATCACCAGTTTGCAAACTTTGGTGCTGCCCTTAGCCGCGCTCGGCGCGCTACTCCCCGCGCTGTTCCCCGCTACCGCCACACCGCCCGCCAATCAAATATCACTGGCATTACAAGCGCACGTCTTGGCTGCCATGTTCGCATATTCGCTGTTGACCATTGCCGCATTACACGCGGGCTTGATGTCCTTAGTCGAAAAACATTTACACCACGCCACCTTGCCGCGCATGTTGCAGGGCTTGCCGCCGCTGCTCACGATGGAGATTTTGCTATTTCGCATTCTATGGGCGGGATTTATTTTATTAACGCTCACACTCATCTCCGGCATGGTGTTTTCTGAGCAGCTATTCGGCCAGCCGTGGAAGCTTAATCATAAAACATTTTTTGGCTTTATATCGTGGGGTGTGTTTGCCGTGCTGCTGCTCGGACACCACTTTCGCGGCTGGCGCGGACGCACCGCCGTGCATTGGACCATGAGCGGCTTCGTGTTTTTGATCTTGGCTTATCTGGGCAGCAAATTTGTGGTGGAGATTTTGTTGGGGCGGTGAACAGTGCGCCGTATGTTGTGTCCCCCATTAATAATATTCTCCAATATCCAACAAACTCACTTTTGCTTGCGGGGCGCATTGGTTGTTCGGCATTAGCAGATCGATTCTGTCTTAATGGTTCGCGCACTGATGTCTTCTAAGTTTCCATAGGATGATCGGGAGCGATTATGTTGTGTGTTTGTGCAAGCAGCTACAGAAAGCGATATGCATGCGAGAAGTAGTAATTTCTGAATTATATAATCTCCTTAAAGTGCGTTAAGTAAGCTTAGCGAGAAAGTGCGTTAAGTAAGCTTAGCGAGCGCAAATTTCATCTGCCCTCGCGGATAATAAGCCCCAATCAATGAATACTCAAAAACGGTCTAAACCCCAGCTTGGTTTCTATTTTGCTGGCTTCGATACGCGCTTCGTCGTGGGTGGCGTAGGGGCCGATGTGGACGCGCACTAAGCGGTCTGATTTTTGATACAGCACGACTTGTTTGCCGCTGTCTTCAAATGCTGCGCGCATTCGCATGAGAAAACTTTCCGCGCTGCTGGGAGATTGGAAAGCGGCCAGTTGCAGGTAGATGGTGGGTGGGCTGTTTTTTGTTTCGGGTGCCATGAGCGAAGGGGGCAGGGTGGCCATTTCTAGGGTGTCGTTCACGGCGATGGGCGGGGGCAGGTTGCCCACGGAGAGTCCTTCGACTTCGACTTCGGCACTGCCTTTGGCGATGATGCCTAATTTATAGGCGGCGACGTAAGACAGGTCGATGATGCGATCATGCAAAAAAGGGCCACGGTCATTGACCCGCACCACGACAGATTTATTGTTAGACAAATTAGTTACGCGGGCATAGCTCGGCAAGGGCAGGGTGGGGTGGGCGGCGGTCATGGCGTACATGTCATACACATCGCCGTTGGCGGTGCGCTTGCCATGAAATTTTTTGCCATACCAAGAGGCCATGCCGCGCTCTTTGTAGTCGCCCGCGCGAGTGATGGGGATAAATGATTTGCCGAGCGCGACATATTGCCGATTAGCGTAGCGATGCAGCGGCTCGGCACGAGGTACGGCATCGGGAATCGCGTCGAGATTGGAGGGGGCGTTGGCATCGGGCCCGTCGCCTGGCAAATATCCGCCGCTAACCGCTGCTGTTGTAGTAGACGCGCCGTCACTTTCTGCGCTGCGCTGCGGCGTGCTACTACAAGCCGCTAAGATGAGTGTGCTGGTTAAAATTAAAACAATATTTTTAGTCATGTGTGTTCTCCGTTTTGCAGTTTTATTTTTCAGCTTTGATGATGCTGCATGCAGCGTTGCATAGTCGGCAAGCCATCTTATTTTAGCTTGCCGTGTCAAAAATCGCTCAAGGGATGCAGCGCAAGGCACACCTTGGCGAGGAAGCGGAGTTGACTCAGATGTCAATGAGCATTCCGAGCCTAGGGGTAACACCGCGATGCGCCCTTCAGCGGTTTAGGGGCACGGCAAGCTTAGGTTTGGACGAGTTTCTTGTGCGTCTCGATACTCATCAACATCCCAAACCCCAGCAGCAGTGTCACCATCGAGGTTCCCCCATAACTAACCAATGGCAGCGGCACACCGACCACGGGCAAAATGCCGCTGACCATACCCATGTTCACAAAAGCGTAGGTGAAAAAAGTCAGGGTAATACTGCCTGCCATCAGGCGCGTAAAGTAAGTGGATGCATTCGCGGTAATCATAAAGCCACGGGCGATGACAAACAAGTACAGTCCCAATAAGATGAGGTTGCCCAGCAGGCCAAATTCTTCCGAGTAAACAGCAAAAATAAAATCGGTGGTGCGCTCCGGTAAAAAGTCGAGATGCGATTGTGTGCCGTTCAAATAGCCCTTGCCGAGTATTCCGCCCGAGCCGACTGCGATAGTGGCTTGTATGGTGTGGTAGCCCTTGCCTAGCGCGTCTTGTTCTGGGTCAAATAGCATGAGAATGCGTTGCCGCTGATAGTTGTGCAGCATAGACCATAGCACGGGCGCGCTGGCTAGGGCAGCGACCCCCAGTGCGATGATGATGCGCCAACTGAGACCCGCCAAAAATAATACAAAGAAGCCGCTGGCCGCGATGAGTATGGCTGTGCCGAGATCGGGCTGACGCAGAATCAGCAACACAGGCATCAGCAACAGCACGGTGGCGACGAGATAATTTCTGAGTTTGAGCGTGGCTTCGTGTTTCTCAAAATACCAGGCCATCATTAGCGGCACGGCAATTTTCATAATCTCGGAAGGTTGAATGGTGACGATGCCGAGGTTGAGCCAACGCCGCGCGCCGTTGTTAATCTCGCCAAAAAAAGCCACGCCGATCAGCATCAACATGCCGCCAATGTAAATCGGCACGGCGATCCGCATTAAATAATGCAGCGGTAAATTGGCGGCAACCCACAGTGCCACTAGCGCGACTAATATGTTCACGCCCTGGCCGAACACGCGATCCCAATTGCCGCCGCTGGCACTATAGATCACCAGCAGGCTGATACACATCAGCAGGGCGAGCGCGCTGAGCAATACGGGTTCAATATGCACAATCATGCGTTGCCATAAGCGGTGTTTAATCTCCTGTAGCATTTTCCGCCTCCTTTATGATGGGCAAAGGTTTGGGAATTTTGCCGAGCATAAAATAATCCAGCACTTTGCGTGCGATGGGCGCGGCAGTGGAGCTACCGTGACCGCCATTTTCTACCAGCACCACCAGTGCGATTTTGGGCTGCTCGACGGGAGCAAAAGCAATAAACCACGCATGGTCGCGATGCCGCTCATCTATTTTTTTCTCATCATACTTCTCGCCTTGCTTGATATTGATAACCTGCGCCGTGCCCGTTTTCCCCGCCATTACATACGGCACACCCCAACCCGCGCCCGCTGCCGTGCCGCCGGGTTTGGTCACCGCCACCATCGCACGCTTTACTAAGGCGATGTGTTCAGTATCCAGATTGATTTTAGGGCTGCTTGCTGGTGGGCTAATGGGTGTATTCTCTGGTGCGGGCTGTGCCTCAGGTAGCGTGTTAGGCAGAGTATTTGACAACGCATTGGGAACAGGCTGTATTTTTTTTACTAGATGCGGGCGATGTGCGATGCCATTATTCGCCAGCGTGGCAGTAGCCGCCGCGAGTTGCAAGGGGGTGACTAAGTTGTAGCCCTGGCCAATGCCGACCGAAATGGTGTCGCCCGGATACCAAATTTGTTTATGCCGCCGCTGTTTCCATTCAGACGAGGGCAGAAGGCCAGAAACCTCCCCTTCTAAATCAATTCCGGTTTTTTTGCCGAAGCCAAACTGGCTCATGAAATTGTAAATGTTGTCGATCCCCAACTCGTTTGCCAACCCATAGTAATAAGTGTCACACGACACCACCACCGATTTAAATAAATCCACGCTGCCATGTCCATCTAGTTTCCAATCGCGGTAGCGGTGGCTGGTATTGGGCAGGGAAAAATATCCGGGGTCTTTAATGGTGTAACTGGCATTGCGCTTGCCCAGTGTTAAACCTGCCAGTGCCATGAATGGTTTAATGGTCGAGCCGGGTGGATACTGGCCGCGCAAGGCGCGATTGTTCAGCGGCACATCGGGTGAGTTACTGAGCTCGTCCCAGCTTTGCTCATCGATACCATCAATAAACAAATTGGGGTCATAGCCGGGTTTGCTGACAAAGGCCAGTATCTCGCCATTGCTGGGGTCGATGGCCACCATCGCGCCGCGATAGTTACCAAACGCTTGCTCCGTCACGGCTTGTAATTTCACGTCCAGCGTCAGCGTTAAACCATTACCCGAAACGGGCGCAGTGCTAGAAATGGTGCGAACTTCGCGTCCAGCAGAATCGACCTCTACGCGCTGGATGCCGGTTGTGCCATGCAGGATTTTTTCGTAACTTTGCTCGATGCCTATTTTGCCGATGTAGTCGGAGCCCAAGTAATTGGTCGCGTCCTCGTTTGCTTCTAACAGGCTCATGTCTTGCTCGTTAATGCGCCCGATGTAGCCGATAAAGTGCGAGGTTAATTCGCGGTGCGGATATTCGCGAAACAAGCGAGCTTTAATATCCACGCCTTTAAAACGATAACGCTGGGCAGCGAAGCGTGCCACTTCTTCGTCGCTGAGTCGGTTGCGTATGGGCAGGCTTTCAAAATTACGGCTCTCGGCCAGTAACTTTTTGAAGCGTTTGCGATCTTTGGCGGTGATGTCTACCAGCAGGGATAATTCGCTGATGAGTGCTTCTATATCAGGGACTTTGCTGGGCGTAATTTCCAAGGTGTAGCCAGAATAATTGCGCGCCAAAATCTCGCCATTGCGATCTACGATCACGCCTCGGCTGGGCACAATCGGCACAATGGAGATGCGGTTATTTTCGGCCAGCGTTTCGTAATGGCTGTGTTTGATGATTTGCAAATATACAAAGCGTATCAGCAACAAAGAAAACATCACCAGCACCAAGCCCACGCCGAACATTAAGCGCGAGCGGAAATTGTGTATTTCCCGCTGAGAGTTTCTAAGCTCGACCCGATGGTTCATGGCAGATCAGGATGGTTCATGACAAATCAGAATCGGCACGCGGACGACGCAGAGATTGCAATAAGAGTGCGAGCGGAATCCACAGGGCTGCCGAGAATACGCTACCGATAAAATATTCCCACACCACATGGCCGTTTATCTGCCAATGTACGGCGGCATAGACAGTTTGCGCGAGTAAAAATAAAGGTAAGACTTGTAGGGTTTGTTGGCGCAGGTCAAACATTTGTACACGGCGATGTAGCACCACGCCGCCAAAGGCCAGCACCGAATAGGCCAGCGCGTGTTGCCCAAATAAGCTGGCATCTGCCACATCTGCCAGTATGCCGACCGTCCAAGCGATACCGATGCCGACGCGATAGGGTTTGTGCGTACACCAGTACAGCAATATTAGGGCTGCAAAATCGGGGCGCATGGCGAGCCAAATTCCTTGCCAGGGTAACCAGTTCAGTAGCAGTGCTGCCAGTAAACTGCTCGCGATAAAAAAGTTGCTGGCGGGGAGTAAAAATTCCTGTCCCTGATAGCTTGAGGTATTTGAGGAGGGCGCGCTCATGGTGTTTTGCGAGTTCCTTTTTTTGCTTTCTGTGTTTTAGTTTCAGGCTCCGGCGCGGGGCGTTCCGGTAATTTGGGCAAGCCCGCTAAAATTAATAATTGCCGATTTTTATCTACCCCTGCCAGTGGCGTGCAGGTGATGTTCGCAAAGGGATAAGCCGGATCACGCTCAACTTGGGTGACGCGTGCCACGGGCAAGCCCGGCGGATACGTGCCATCAATGCCAGAGGTGACCAACACGTCGCCCACTTCAATTTCGGCACTAATGGGGGTGTAGCGTAACGTGATGTCCGCTGCGCCGCCCGAACCAAAGGCGATCGCGCGTAAGCCATTGCGCAGCACTTGCACGGGTACGGCGTGGTCTTTGTCGGTGATGAGCGTGACCTCACTGCCCCAGGGATAAACGCGGGTGACTTGACCGACCACGCCAGTATCGTCAATCACAATTTGGCCGAGCGAGACGTTGGCGGCTGAACCTTTGTCGAGCAAAATTTTGCGCCTGAAAATATCGCGCTCCAGATAAATCACTTCGGCCAATTGCATGGGGTATTCGGCACGTTGTTGCACGGCCAGCAGGTTGCGTAACTGGGCGACTTCGGCCTGCAATATTTGGAGCTGCTGCAAGCGCGCGGACTGCTCTAAGCTTTGTTGATGGAGCTGAGCGTTGTCTTGTACTAATTGAGTTTGGGCGACTAAATATTCGCCTGCCCCCTGCCATAAAACGCTCGGTAAGGTGGCCAGTCGTTGCAAGGCATTAATCGGAACAAACAGTGCGCTGCGCGCAAATTCTAGGTATTTGAAGCGCGCGTCGATGAATAGCAGCAAAATGGACAACAATAAAAAAAACACCAAGCGTGCGGCTTGGCTGGGCCCGCGATTAAAGAAGCGGAAGGAGCGGGTGTGTTCCATATGAGCCATCAGGTTTGGAATGCCGGAAATGCGGAAGGGAGGTGAGGCCTAAACAAGATGGATGCCTCTAAAAATTAAAATTGCCCAGCCCAAAATTACTGGGCCAGACCAAATTATTAACGAATGGGGCGCGAACAAAAAATGATGACGACGGAAGTTTTATTTTTAATCGCTGATAAAAATACCGCTTTGCTTGTCCATTTTATCCAATGCCTTGCCTGATCCGCGCACGACGCAGGTTAGTGGGTCGTCCGCAATCAGTACCGGCAAGCCGGTTTCTTCCATCAGCAGGCGATCAATGTCGCGTAGCAACGCCCCACCACCAGTAAGCACCATGCCTTTGCGCGCGATGTCGCCACCTAGCTCTGGGGGTGTTTGTTCTAGCGCAATCTTTACCGCGCTGACAATATTATTCAGCGGCTCGGTCAGTGCCTCTAATATTTCATTGCTAGAAATAGTGAAGCTGCGTGGCACGCCCTCGGCCAGATTGCGCCCCATTACTTCCATCTCGCGCACTTCGCTGCCGGGGAAGGCGGAGCCGATTTCTTTTTTGATCTGTTCGGCAGTGGCTTCGCCAATTAACATACCGTAGTTGCGGCGGATGTAGTTGATGATGGCCTCGTCGAGCTTGTCGCCGCCCACGCGTACCGAGCCGGAATAGACCGAGCCACCGAGCGACATCACGCCCACCTCGGTGGTGCCGCCACCAATGTCTACCACCATTGAGCCGGTTGCTTCTTCAACGGGTAAGTCTGCGCCGATTGCGGCAGCCATTGGCTCTTCGATCAACTCTACACGGCGTGCGCCCGCACCGTAAGCAGATTCACGAATCGCGCGACGTTCAACTTGAGTGGAGCCGCAGGGTACGCAAATTACAATGCGCGGACTGGGTCTAAAAATACCGGACTGATGCACGCGGCCAATAAATTGTTTGAGCATTTGCTCGGTCACAGTAAAGTCGGCGATTACGCCATCGCGCATCGGGCGGATAACGGTGATGCTGCCTGGCGTGCGCCCCAGCATTTGCTTGGCGGCCAACCCCACTTGTTGAATAACTTTTTTCCCATTCGGCCCACCTTCTTGCCGGATCGCCACGACCGACGGTTCATTCAGCACGATGCCTAAACCGCGCGCCCAAATTAAAGTGTTGGCGGTGCCTAAGTCGATGGCGAGATCATTGGAAAAATAATTATCAAAAATTTTGAACATAAGCAAACCTGCGTCCTTTAGAATATTACAAAAACGCCGCACAATTGGCGAGCGGGATGAGGTGCCAAGTAGCAATTCATCCGCACGGGCACTGTGCAGCGTTTTCATAGGTGTATGAAGGCGTTTATGATACCCTCCCAACTCGTTTTAATAAAGCAGATAGCGCATGTCAATCAATATTAGTGATGTTCAAAAAATTGCCAGCCTCGCCCGTTTGGCGATGACCGAGCAAGAAGCGCAAACAGCGCGCACCCAATTAAATAATATTTTCGAGCTGATCGCACAGATGCAGGCCGTCGATACAGCGGGCATCCAGCCTATGTCGCACGCCCAAGATGTGACGCAACGGTTGCGTTTAGATGGGGTGACCGAAACCAATCAGCGCGAACTATTTCAACAAAATGCGCCGCAGGTGGAGCGCGGCTTGTACCTTGTGCCGCCTGCCATCGAATAAAAAATAATTCCCCCGCCATCCAATACATACTGCACAGTTCTATTTTCGTTCATGCCCAATTCGTCCCCCATCAATTTCAGTTTGCGTCAACTCAGTGACGCGCTGCACACTAAAAAAATTTCCAGCGTCGAGCTGACCCATTTATATCTTGAACGCATCGCCATGCTCAACCCCGCGCTGAATGCCTATGTCACGCTAAATGCGGAAATGAGTTTGGCGCAAGCGCGCAATGCCGATGCGATGTTGGCGCAAAATACAAGCCATGCTCTACCTAAAATTTCTAATTTAATGGGCATTCCCTTCGCACAAAAAGATATTTTTTGCGCGCAAGGTTGGCGCACGACTTGCGGCTCGAAGATGTTGGAAAATTTTATTGCGCCTTATGACGCGCATGTCATTCAAAAATTTAATGAAGCGGGTGCGGTCAATTTGGGCAAGACCAATATGGATGAATTCGCGATGGGTTCGTCGAATGAAACCTCATATTTTGGCGCGGTAAAAAATCCGTGGAATCACAACGTTGTGCCCGGTGGCAGCTCCGGTGGCTCGGCGGCGGCGGTGGCAGCGCGGCTGTGTGCCGCAGCGACCGGCACCGACACGGGCGGCTCGATTCGCCAGCCTGCGGCACTGTGCGGTATTAGTGGCATTAAGCCAACCTACGGCGTGGTGTCGCGCTACGGCATGATTGCATTTGCTTCCAGCCTTGATCAAGCCGGGCCGATGGCGCGCAGCGCAGAAGATTTAGCGATGATGCTCAACACGATGGCAGGTTTTGATGAACGCGATTCCACCAGCTTGCAGCACCCCACCGAAGATTATTTGCGCGATATAGATGCACCTGCTACAGGCAAGCCACTCAGCGGTTTACGGATTGGTTTACCGAAAGAATTTTTTGCCGACGGCTTGAGCGAGGATGTCGCGCAAGCCGTCGCGGCAGCGATTACCGAATATCAAAAATTAGGCGCAAGCGTGGTTGACATCAGCTTGCCGAATTCAAAATTATCTATCCCGGTTTATTATGTGCTGGCTCCGGCGGAGGCATCCAGCAACCTGTCGCGCTTTGATGGCGTGCGCTACGGCTATCGCGCAAAAGAATATACCGACCTCGCCGACATGTACCAAAAGTCGCGCGCACAGGGCTTTGGCGCGGAAGTCAAACGCCGCATTATGATAGGCACATACGTTTTATCGCATGGTTATTACGACGCATATTATGTGCAAGCGCAAAAAATTCGCCGCTTAATCGCGCAGGATTTTGAAGCCGCATTCAAGCAATGCGATGTCATCATGGGACCGACCGCGCCCTCCACCGCATTCAATCTCGGCGAAAAAGGCGACGACCCGGTGCAAATGTACTTGTCTGATATTTACACTATCGCGGTGAATTTGGCGGGCTTGCCAGGCATGTCGATTCCTGCCGGATTTGGAAAAAATAATTTACCTGTTGGCTTGCAAATTATTGGCAATTATTTCGCCGAGGCGCAGATGTTGAATGTCGCGCATCGCTATCAGCAAGTAACCGACTGGCACACGCGTATGCCCCAAAGTGTGGGAGTGTTGAAATGAGCTGGGAAATCGTCATCGGCCTAGAAATTCACACCCAACTTTCTACGCGCTCCAAAATTTTTTCGGGCGCATCGACTGCATTCGGTGCCGAGCCAAATACGCAAGCCTGCGCGGTGGACATCGCGTTGCCGGGGGTGTTGCCGGTGCTGAATAAGGGCGCGGTTGAGCGTGCAGTTAAATTTGGTTTGGCGGTGGGCGCGCACATCGCGCCGCGCTCGGTGTTCGCCCGCAAAAATTATTTTTATCCAGACTTGCCCAAGGGCTATCAGATTAGCCAATTTGACCAACCCGTGGTCGGGCAGGGCGCGTTGACCATACAAGTCGAGCCGCTATCGGGAGCTGAAAAACCTTATGGAAAAATGGCAAAACCTTACGAAAAAGTGGTGCGGATTACGCGCGCGCATCTGGAAGAAGATGCGGGGAAATCTTTGCATGAAGACTTTCATGATTTAGCGGGCAACGATTTGACGGGTGTTGATCTCAACCGTGCAGGGACTCCGCTGTTAGAAATTGTGTCCGAGCCGGA
>JANONT010000198.1:0-4614 GCA_031420955.1 Candidatus Nitrotoga sp.
TTCGTGCGCGCGACGCCCTACAAGCCTTCCTTGATAGATTCTTAAGGAAGGAGCTTGCGGCTTGGGTAAAGACTTTTCCAGACGAATTTTTTCAGGAATTGTTTCGATTAAAACGCTGGCAATGGAAAGGCACAAGTCGCCGCCCAGGAGTTGTTGGGAAATATATAAATGATCTTATCTATGACAGACTTGGCGAGGGTGTGTTGGAAGAACTTAAAAAACGTAATCCTCTGGACGACAAGGGTAGGCGTAAATCAAAACATTTTCAATGGCTCACTGAGGATATTGGCAATCCTGCTTTAGCACAACACATGTATGCAACAATTGGTTTTATGCGCGCGTCTGATAATTGGGGAAATTTCAAATCTACTTTTTACCGCGCATTCCCCAAGAAGGGCGATAATTTAGCGTTATCTCTTACTTTTGATCGAAATTCTTCCAGCGGGCAATAGCTGCCTTCTTCGCAATCTCTGATCGCCGCTCGGGCGTGAGGGCTTCCGCTCTGGCTTTACCGCCTTTCTTTCCACCTAGCCGCCCTAATTCTTGGGCGGCTTTGTTTTTTGGCGGTAGCGGTAAAATCTTCTCAGCCCCGCCAGTCGCTTCATCAACGATGCGCTTGGCGAGTTGGTTCATATCTAGTCTGCTTAAGCGTTTAGGCATAGTGAGCGTAGTATAGCCAGCAACGCTTTTATGTCAACGTCGCAGTATTTCAAACTGAGACACTACCCACCGTGCCGCGCACTTTTGTTCATGCCACGGCAGGTTGGTTGGTCGAGCAACTGCGCCGGGATGCATTCTTTTTACTAGGCACCGCTTTGGCAATACCGGGCATGTTTTTGTAGATGAAGGCCTCACTGTGGGGAGACACGCAAGCTTCGTTGGAAAATCGGCCCCCGGATAGGGCGCAATAACGTAACCTCAGACAATGCCATCCTATCCGGCAAACCATCCTATATTTTCCTGCTAGCCGCAGCCTTCATCGTTTAGAATGCCGCACTTATTCACGAATTCTCTTAACTGTAATGTTAATCCTCACGCCCACGCAACGCCGCGCTTTAAAAGCAACCTCTCACGCCTAAAATCTGTCGTGATGATCGGCGAAGCGGGCTTATCTGCGACGGTGATCAAAGAAATTGGCGTGGCCATTACCCGCCACGAATTGATTAAAATAAAAGTGATGAATGATGGCCGTAATTTGCGCGAAGCCATGATGCAAGAAATGTGTACCGTACTCAATGCTGCGCCGGTACAGCATATTGGAAAAACGTTGGCGATTTACCGTCCAAATGCGGAAAAAGCTGAGGCGGTCAAAAAAGCCTTACCCAATAAACGTGCCGCTCAAAATAGATAATCAGGGCGGCGCTGTTTTTGAATGACAGCAATCTGGTTTATTAACCACGCGAACCCTTTAAAATAGAGATCGTTACATTCTATTACCCCCTCGCTACAACCCGCGCGATTTATCGCCCGCCACAAAGCCACACAGCCCACCCTCCATACCTTTGCCCAACGCTATCACTTTAAATAGCTCGCCCATTTCGGCGGGGCTGGTGAGTTTTTGTAATTGGGTGGAAAGCGGTAAATACTCCAATACTTTACTGGGTGACGTTGCCTTGAGTAATTCGGTAATGCCGCAATTGATTAAAAAATGCGCTTGGGTGGTGTAGCCATACAAGTGCAAACCTCTGTCGATGGCTGTTTCCGCCACGGCAGTAAAATCTACATGCGCGGTGATGTCTTGCAAACCAGGCAAAAAGAACGGATCGTCGTGCGCGTGATGCCGATAGTGGCACATCAACGTGCCGTTATTGCGCTGCGGATGGTAGTACTCGCGCGCGCCAAAACCATAGTCGATCAACAGCAACATGCCTTGTTGCAGGCGTTCGCTTAGGCTGGTGACTAGGCCGCGTGCAGTCAGCGAAACTTCGCTGAGCATGTTGTAAGTGACTTGCATTTGCTGGGAAATTTCTTGGGCAAAGTGGTGCAGCACGCGGCTTTGCGGTGTGCGTTCTTGCCATACAAATTTTTGCACGAAAGGCGGAATTGACCCCGCCGCGCTGCTCACGCCACGTTCGCTAATGTTGCCATCCGACCAATGTACGAGATGCACGGGCAGCGCATCCAGCACTTCGTTGGCCAGCACCAGACCGGAAATTTTTTCGGGCAGCGCGTCCAGCCAATGCACGCGATTCATCAGATGCGGGTGATGTTTTTGCAGCAATGTTTTTTGTCGCTGACGCAAATCCGCGCTGATTTCTAAGATGTCATAGCGTTCGGGCAGACTGTTTAGTTGCTCCAACGCGCTCAATATATCCACCGCCAGTTTGCCGCTGCCTGCGCCCAGCTCAATAATATGCGGCACACTTTGCGCCATGATTTCTGCGGCTTGACGTGCTAGGGTGCGGCCAAATAACGAGGAGATTTCAGATGCGGTAACGAAGTCACCAGCAACACCAAATTTATGCGCGCCCGCGCTGTAATAGCCCAGCCCCGGTGCGTACAAGGCCAGCTCCATAAATCGCGAAAAGGGAATCCAGCCACCTTGAAGCGCAATATCATGGTGGATTAATTTGCAGAGTTGATTGCTGTGCGCGAGGGCATCTGCCGAGGGTGAGGGTAGAGCGGACATGTTTGCGGTCTCCAAAATTTCAAGGCCTATGGGAATAATCTTACGGCAGGCCTGAAATCTATACAGGGGATTTATACGGGGGCTTCATGGTAAATTATAGGCTTGCGGACTTTGGAGGATGCCTCAAAAAGTTCAACTTCCTTAGTCAGACCAAATTATTAACAAATGGAGCGTGAGTAAATTGTATGCCGACGCATATGTTTTATACGCGAGAAATAATTTTTTACAAGTAACACAGTGTGGCGACGGAAATTAGGTTTTTCGAGGCATCCTTAGGGGTAATAGTTTAGTGGAGAGTACAGTGCAAGGCAAAGTTATACTGGTAACCGGCGGTGCAAAACGAGTGGGAGCGGCGATTTGTCGCAGGCTGCACGCGGCTGGCGCGTCGATTGCCCTGCATTACAATACGTCGTCACGCGAAGCACATGCCCTGCAAGCTGAGCTAGAGGCTGTGCGCGAAAATTCGGTGTGCTGTGTGCAGGCAGATTTGTTAGACACAAAAACGTTGCCGAATTTAATTACCGCCAGCATTAAACATTTTGGCAGGCTGGATAGTCTGGTAAATAATGCCTCCAGTTTTTTTGCCACGCCCTTAAGTGAAATCAACGAGCAACACTGGCATGATTTAATCGGCACCAATTTGAAAGCCCCCTTGTTGCTGGCGCAAGCGGCCGCACCAGAATTAATACGCACGGGCGGCGCGATTGTTAACATTGTCGATATACATGCGGAACGCCCGATGAAAAACCATCTCTTATACAGCGTGGCAAAATCAGGCTTGGCGGGATTGACGCGCGCGTTGGCGCAGGAATTAGCTCCGCATGTGCGCGTGAATGGCGTCTCGCCTGGGGTAAATATCTGGCCAGAAAATAACGCATGGGCCAATGAAAGTCATCGCCAAGAAAGCATCGCGCGTGCGCTGCTACAACGTGCTGGGGAGCCAGACGACATTGCCCGAACCGTGCAATTTTTATTAACCGATGCGCCTTACATCACCGGACAAATTATTGCCGTGGATGGAGGCAAGAGCATTAACCTGTAGTATAAAAATTATGACCGCCCAAACATTATGAACGCCATCGCACAACCCATACATTTCGAACATCTATCCAACAACTCCAAACGCCTGCGTGGTCGGCTGGAGCAAAATGTCGGGCGCGCCATCAGCGATTTTAATATGATCGAAAGTGGCGACACCATCATGGTGTGTATGTCCGGCGGCAAGGATTCTTACACCTTGCTAGAAATTTTACGCACTCTGCAAAAGCGCGCACCGATTGACTTTAAGCTCATCGCGATGAATCTGGATCAAAAGCAACCAGGCTTTCCTGAGCATATTTTGCCGGATTATTTTAAGTCCATCGGCATCGACTATCACATCGAAACGCAAGACACTTATTCCATCGTTAAAGAAAAAATACCCGAAGGAAAAACCACTTGCTCGCTGTGTTCGCGCTTGCGGCGCGGCATTATTTATCGGGTGGCAAAAGAGTTGGGCGCAAATAAAATTGCACTTGGTCATCATCGTGACGATATGATCGAAACGCTTTTTCTGAATATGTTTTTTGGTGGAAAATTAAAAGCCATGCCGCCCAAATTGGTCACCGATAAAGGCGATCATGTGGTCATTCGCCCGCTGGCTTACGCGGCAGAAAAAGATATTGCGCGTTTTGCGCGTGAAATGGAATTTCCAATTATTCCCTGCAACTTGTGTGGCGCGCAGGAAAATTTACAACGTCAAAATATCAAAGAAATGCTGGCCGAGTGGGAGCGACAATATCCCGGTCGCAATCAAACTATTTTCACCGCCATGCAAAACGCCAAACCTTCGCACTTAATGGATGGCACTTGGTTTGATTTTAAAAATATTAAGGCGGGGGATTTAGTCGCTGAGGGTGACGTAGCATTCGATGAATAATTTTTACATCGGTCGCCGCTTTTACACTTTTATTTTATGGCTGCTGCTGCCCTATGTCGCGTTTCAT
>JANONT010000199.1:0-1975 GCA_031420955.1 Candidatus Nitrotoga sp.
GGAAATGGTGGCACAAAATAACAGGCAGCACAAAGGGCGGGGCTGAAGGGGGGAGGGGCATGGAAAACGCATACAAAGAAAATAATCGTGGCGAGCCTACGAGTATCGAAAACGATTCGAGTCTGAGCTAACCCGCATTTCACGGACACTTTTAATAGTAGACAATACTACAGGAGGTGTCAGATGGGGAAAGAGATACAAAAGGTCAACGCGGAACGTAAACGTCAGCGCTTTGGAAAGGAATTCAAACTCGCTGCGGTCAAATTGTTACAGTCCGGCATCAAGCCTGGAACCCTGATTGCGATGGAGCTGGGTATACAACGCAACCTGCTCTACAAATGGGCCGAGACACTCAAGCGGCAGAACAACGATTGACTGGTTCGGCCTATCGAGCTTTTGCGCCGGATCGTTAAGTCGGTGCGGCAACGCCACCCGCTTGAAATTCATGGCTGGAGGGTGTTGCCGGATCATTTGCATGGCGTGATTGAGTTGCCCACTACCGATGCTCACTTCGCCACCCGCTGGCGGTTGATTAAGATGAATTTTTCCAAAGCTTTGCCCCGCAGCGAAAGCCTGTCTGCCGTGCGAATACAACGCGGAGAACGCGGCATCTGGCAGCGCAGATTTTGGGAACATCTGATTCGTGATGGGCGGGATTATCGAGCGCACATGGATTATGTACACATCAATCCGGTGAAGCATGGCTTGGTTAAACAGGTTGCAGATTGGCCGTATTCGACTTTCCATGGCTGGGTTGCAAAAGGCGTTTATCCCAAGAATTGGGCGGGGGGAACGAGGTGGAGTTAGAATGTGATAATTAAAACATGCGGCGGTGTCACAACTCAAGCTCGCAGAGCTTAGAGAATTGCCTGCCTTTGGTGCAATACCCGTTGGTTGTTGCGCCCTACGCGGGCGATTAATTTTTTATTGGATAATGGATTTTGAAGATGAACGAAGAAGAAGCGGTACTGGAATTTTTTACCCAACCAGAAAATTTGCCGTTGGCACTGACAGTGGCCGAGCAGATAGATGTTAAGCGGCAAAAATTGAACCATGAATTTTGGGGGGCACTGAGCAAGCGGTTGTTAGATGAAAATTTTCCGGACTGGTTTGTCATCACCACCGAAAATCGCAACAAGGCAGACAGTGAACCAGAAACCTTAGTGGGCTTGTATTTGCAGCCCAAGGGTGATCCGGCAATTCATATTCGCCCGATGATGGAGCAGCAGTATATGGGTGAAAATTTGCGGGTGTATTTTGGTTTGATGTGGAGCGATGCGCCGACGCTCAAGCAAAAATCTTTGCCGGAAATTGTCGCGTTACAACGTGAGTTGACGGTCGAGGGTTTCAAAAATAGCGATAGTTTTTTGGCTTGGCAATGGACGACTTTTTATCCGCGCAGTGCCGATTTTTTGCTGCGCTTCACGGGTTCCGATGAGAGCAAAGAGGAGTTGCTAGAAATTGTGACCGGTAAAATTACCACGCTGTTAGCGCGACATGGCGAGGAGATTGCGGCGGCGAATAAGGCTTTGCAACCCGTAGCGCGCACGCTGGTAGGGATGCCCGCAGCGGCGGATGCAGAGACTGAAGATGTGTTGGCGGCGTTTGATGAGAAGCATCGCGGTAAACATTCACATTAAATTTGAATTGTTGTATGAGCTAACCTGCTTTCCACGGACAGTTAAATTAAGCACATAGTGTCTCGTCATTCCCGCGTAGGCGGGAATCTAGGCAATTAAATATTTGCCTACATCGTGGGACAACACTGAGATTTTATTTCGCTTCGTAAGGCATTTTCTGACTGGATTCCCGCCTACGCGGGAATGACGAAGTTAGCGTTTTTCGGGGCAAGATAAAAAGGGCTAATCTATACCGGATTGTCCATGTCAAAAAATTGATGCTCCAAACCGCAATGTTCGGCCAGATGTTGGCCTAATGCCTGCACGCCATAGCGCTCGGTGGCGTGATGTCCGGC
>JANONT010000200.1:0-4728 GCA_031420955.1 Candidatus Nitrotoga sp.
TGACGCAATATACAGATTATGTCCGTCAAGCCTGTAGTAGCGGGGCAGATGCAATTGTGATGGGTGCAGGTTTACCCTTTGACGTGCCTGACTTAACTGCCGATTGGCCGCATGTCGCGCTCATTCCGATTCTATCCAATAGCCGTGGTGTGGCTTTGCTACTCAAAAAATGGCAGCGCAAACAGCGGTTACCTGATGCCATCGTCATTGAGCATCCTGGTTATGCGGGGGGACATTTGGGCGCGGCTCAGTTGGATGAATTCCATGCACCGCAATTTAATTTCTCAAATGTGCTCCAAGAAATTTTCCAGATTTTTGACGAAACTGGAATTGCGCGCAAGCAAATCCCAATCATCCTGGCGGGTGGCATTAACAGTCATGAACAAATTTTTCAATTGCTTTCCCTGGGTGCAAGTGCCGTGCAAATTGGCACGCCCTTTGCCGTTACCGAAGAGGGTGACGCACATTTAACATTTAAGAAAGTATTGGCTGAAGCACGGCCCGAAGATATTGTGACTTTCATGAGCGTGGCTGGGTTGTGGGCAAGAGCCGTTTTAACCCCTTGGTTAAAAAATTATTTACAACGCGAGGGAAAATTGCGTGCGTCTGCCACGCCCGAACGTGGACGATGCACACTGGCATGGGATTGTTTAATTCAATGTGGTTTGCGCGATGGCAACCCAAACGCGGGACAATTTTGTATCAATCAGCAACTGGCAGCGGCACTGAAGGGTGATCTCTCTAAGGGATTATTTTTTCGCGGCTCTGAACCCCTGCCGTTTGGCACAGCCATCCGTCCGGTACATGAGTTACTCGAATATTTTTTGACTGGCATACGTCCCGTTCAAGCATAGCCCGGCATGTTTCTGCCGCAATACGTCAATACTTTAGGGCAGGATCTACTGCATCGCTATGGCGAACCCGTGCATAAAATTGCATTGGATGTAGGTTTCACTTGCCCGAATCGCGATGGCAGCATAGGCGTGGGTGGCTGCACATTTTGCAACAATGCCTCATTCAGCCCCAACCAAAATCAACCCAGCCTTGTGCAGCAAATGGAAAATGGTCGTCGTGCTGTTTTACGCATTACAGGCGCACGTTTATATATCGCTTATTTTCAGGCCTACACCAACACCTATGCAGAAATTAGTCGATTGGCCGCGCTATACGATGAGGCTTTGTCGCAGCCAGATGTGGTGGGATTATCGGTCGGGACTCGCCCCGATTGCGTATCCGAGGCGGTGCTGGATTTGCTGGCAAGTTATCACCAGCGCGGTTATGAAGTATGGCTGGAATTGGGCTTGCAATCAGCGTTCGACGAAACGCTGCGGCACGTCAACCGCGGGCACGGATTCGCAGCCTATCGCCAAACAACACTCGCTGCTCAAGCTCGTGGGCTATCTGTCTGCACTCATTTAATCGTCGGCTTGCCGGGCGAAGGGCGCGCCCATAATTTGCAAACACTCGCGCGGGTGTTGGAACTGGGTGTACAAGGTTTAAAGCTACACCCTCTGCATGTGGTGCGCCACACCGTGCTGGCCGTGCAATGGAAACAAAAGCAATATGCCCCGCTGGGCAAAGACGAATATATTGCCATCGCCTGCGACCTGATCGAACGCACCCCACCAGCGGTGCTGTTTCACCGCCTCACCGCCACCGCCCCGAATAATATTTTGCTCGCGCCGCAATGGTGTGCAGAAAAGTGGCCGATCATCAATGGCATTGCTGCAGAGCTTGCGCGGCGTGGTAGTTATCAAGGGAAGATATGCAGTGTACGAACAGAACATATGCAGGGTAATTTCAGGCACGTATTGTAAAAATCTTAGCAATAAGTTCACTGCGGCGGCGAATATGCATTTTTTCAAATACATCGCGCAAATGATCTTTAACGGTCTGCTCGGTGATATGCAGATCTATCGCAATTTCACGATTGGATCGTCCGTGAACAGTAGAAAGTGCGATTTCCTGCTGCCGTTTGGTTAATCCGAATTGCGCTAGCTTAGATTGGACATTTCCCCTTACCGGAAGCAGCTCCAGCAAAATAGTTTTATCTAACTTGCCGCAAATTGACTGTACACGAACGCGGTAAAGCCCCGTTTCTGACTGAAAATACACTGGGCTGGTAGCCAGCCCCAAGGTGGGAATAACACTCATGGGTCTACCGTTGAGTGCCCGTCGCGCCTCCGCATTGATATGCGACACTTGCCCATCCTCCCCAATCACAATCACGCCTTGGCCGCACTCTGTGCTGATAGTTTGTGCCAAATTCACGTTATGCAATGCCTGTGAAAAATGCGGGATCAGCAGGCGGACAAACTCCATCTCGTGCGCCGAAAATGGGCGGTCATGCCGCTGGCGATGAAACCCAGCCAAGGCCACCGCATCGCCCTGCATCCCCAAGTAGCTACCAATAATATGCAAGCAGGGAATGGTCGATAAAAAATCTACATAAAACGCTGAGCTTTTCAAAGCGGGCGTGGTGACCAAATCAGTATTTTGCACCGCGCCATTGACTGTTCCATCCCAGTGCATTACCAGCGGGTCGAGATCGGCATAAAGCTCGATCCAAGTCAGTGCTTGGGTCAGCGTGCAGTGATAGGTGATTGGACCGGGGGTATTCAAAAGCCTGGGTGGCGGGCGTAATCGGCAACAAAACCGCGCTGCTAATGCCGATGAGCCTATCCAACCGCTCGCACAGCACTAGGAAAGTGGCGGATCTATCTGGGAATGCATGCGCCATCTCCGCGATGATGTCGAGCATGGCTTGGTAGTCTTTATTGGAAAGGGACATAAGCGGGTTACTCCAAAATGGATTAATCCAAAATGCGGGGCTGCTGCGATTGATTACCACAACCTACCACAGACCGTCAAGAATAAAATATTCGCATGCAAAACGCTTTCAACCCGCCATAAAAATCCTACTTTCGTGGGATAGGTTTTTTTCCATAAACCCGTAAGCTGTTGCTGGGAACTTACCTCCTGCTCAGCCCCCAAAATGCGTATTGCAGTTGCCTTGTGGGCGCTATTTTCCTAATGGAACGCTGATTAAATCAGTGTCTCCCTAACATTTTTAATGCGTATTTCTACTGAATATTTCATCAATTCACAGTTGCTGTTTTTTATTAAGGAGGTTAAAGAATGAACGCCAAATACATCTCACTAAAACTACGCACTATTTTTCTAGTCCTCATGGTGGCAACTGTGTATGGCTGTGGGGGCAGCGGCACGGCGGGTGTGGTGACCTCATCCAGCTCCACACTGAGTGGAACGGTCGCCACGGGCGCGCCGATCGCCAATGCCACTGTTCACATCAAAGGGGCAAACGGGGTCATGGTGGAGACCACCACCGATGCTAACGGTAACTACACTTCACCTAGTCTTTCTACCCTCACCGCGCCGTATTTGGTGCATGTCATCAAGGCTGGCCCACCTGTCGTAGAACTGTACAGTATCGGCAGTGCGGCCGGCGTGGTCAACGTCCATCCGCTGACGGATATGATTATCCGCACCTGGTACGAAGTGCAAGGCACGGATGTGGTAACAGAGTTTAATGCTGCCACTCCCGCCGCGCCGCCCACCGCGACTGAGCTGGGGGTAATCAAGCAAGTGGTGAAAAATCTGGTGGCGCAGTTTCTGGGTCTAATTGGTAATGTAGATTCCACCAGCTTTGATTTAATCAGCACGCCGTTTACCGCAAACTCCACCGGATTTGACAAGTTTCTCGATAACATTCAGGTGAGTGCCGCCAGTGGGGTGATCGGCATCAATACCAGCGGGGTGAGTGGCGCGGGGACACTGGCTGAATATCAGGCAACGCTGGCGGTAAGTGGTACAAGCATGACCAGCACGCTCGCGCAGGATTTGGATAATAACGCTGCGTTTACTACTGTATCCACCGCCACCAATCCCATTACCGGCATCACTGCTTCGCCGTATGCGGGCGTATGGCGGATAAGCGGCGAAGTCACCGTAGCAAACGCGGGAACCACAGGGTGTGGTGCAGGAGACCCTGTTGGAAAAATATATATACTCCTCCCTTTCGTGATCGACGCAAACGGAAACTTCATTTTGATGGATCCAGACTTTCCTAGTTTTATGGCGAGCAAAGGCAATGTGGCAACTGATGGCGCATTCACCTTTCATGCTTATGGCGATACACTGGTTAACGCTGCTGGCATCGGGAATGGTACATGTGCCGCTGCTAGTGCAAGCGGCACGATGAGTTCGCCAACCGCAGGCACAGGTAATTTGGTGATGATTGGGCAGACGCTCGTGCTGACTTTGACGCGCCTCTCCGACCTCCCATCGCCTTTCGCAGGAGTTTGGAAATTCACCTACACCGCTACACAAATTCTGGACACAGTGAATTGTGGTGGCCATGGGATTAACATCCCGGTAGTGGATGGCGACGGTCTAATTGTGATTGATGCAGCAGGGGATTTTGTTTCAGTAGCATCGGCAATCAGCGGCCATGTCAACCCTGCAGGCGCAGTGACTTTTATTGATACGGAGGGTGGCCTATGCACCTTTGTTTCCGCAGCGGGCACGCTTTCTGGAACTAATGGCAACGGGACGTTTGGAACGTTCAATGCTGGCGATCTGTATGGTACATGGACGCTGGTGCGACAATAGGGTTTTCAGTAAGGTGCGACTTGGCGCACCGGGCTTTTTAAACTAGGTAATCAGGATTGCGGGCGGGGTGGTTGACCGCCCGTCATGCTTTCTTTG
>JANONT010000201.1:0-14981 GCA_031420955.1 Candidatus Nitrotoga sp.
CCATTTTCTTAAGGTGATTTTTTAATTTTTTTAGTGTGCTGTGTGGCTGCTGGATTTTTGCCTGCGGCTACAATAGCGAGCCTAAGTTTTTGCAAAGCGTGGGTTAAATTATCTAATTGAGCTTGTGAGAATTGAGTGAATACGCCGTCAAGATGTTGCATGTGGGCGGGAAAAGCACGCGCAAAAAGTATTTCACCCGTGCGCGTCAATTGGATAATTTGACTGCGCGCATCAATCGGCGAAGCGATTCGGCGGATAATTTTTTTTGCCTCCAATCGGTCAATTACACCAGTCAGTGTGCCTTTGGTGATCAACGTTTTTTCACCTAATTGCTTGCAACTCATGCCATCGGTGTTGCCCAGCGTAGCGATAATATCGAACTGCGAAGGGGTTAGCCCCAAGCTGCGTATGTGCGCCGCCGAATAGGAGCCAAACTCTTGGTACGTTCTGGCGATTTCGCGCAGGGACGGAAGAAATGTTCTGGCCGGGATAAATTCTTTAGGCATGGCGATAAAAACGCAACTCGATGCTGGGCATTATGATACTAGTTAGTACTAAAATCAAGATGCGCATAAATTAGGGCTTGCATGAAATGCCAGCGTGGGGTGGAGCGAAACTTATTTTATATACGTTGCTCTAATTCGCCGAGTGAGATGGCCAGATAAAGCTGGGGTAGGTGGCTCTTGAAATTTTGATTTGCTCCCACATTTAACGATATGAGGTGCAGAGGTGATAAACTGCGCGCCGTTTTAGTTTGATGGAATTTAGCAGTTAAGAACTTTAGTTTTAATAGAACGTTGTTTAATGGAGGAGGCGGCATGAAACGGATTTTTTTATTTGTTCTGACGAACGTGGCAGTGCTCGTGGTTATCAGCATCACCTTGCGTTTGCTGGGAGTGGATACCATGTTGGATCAAAGCGGGGGGATTGATTTTCAATCGTTGCTAGTCATGTCTACCGTGATGGGATTTGCGGGTTCGATCATTTCATTATTCATGTCAAAATGGTCGGCCAAGCGCATGGTCGGCGCGCAAATGATCACCAGCCCGACCGACCCAACTGAGCGTTGGGTACTGGAAACAGTACGCCGACAAGCACAGGCAGCGGGCATTGGCATGCCGGAAGTGGCCATTTATGACGCGCCCGATGTGAACGCTTTTGCCACGGGGTGGAATCGCAACAACGCGCTGGTCGCGGTCAGCACTGGCTTGTTGCACGCCATGAGCCGTGACGAAGCCGAGGCTGTGTTAGCGCACGAAATTAGCCACGTTGCTAATGGAGATATGGTGACTTTGGCACTCATACAGGGCGTGGTAAACACCTTTGTCATTTTCTTCTCACGCATTATTGGTCACTTTGTTGATCGCGTGGTATTTAAAACGGAGCGTGGCCAAGGCCCGGCTTTCTTGATTACCAGCATCATCGCGCAAGTCGTTTTAGGGGTGCTGGCCAGTATTATCGTGATGTGGTTTTCGCGGCAACGTGAATTCCGTGCTGATGCCGGAGGCGCGCAGTTGGCGGGTCGTGGAAAAATGATCGCCGCTTTAGAAAAGCTTAAAGTGAATCATGAACAAGCAACTTTGCCTAAGCAAATAGCTGCCTTTGGCATCTCTGGTAATGGGGCGTTAGCGGCTTTATTTAGAACCCACCCACCGTTGGATGAACGCATTCAAGCACTGCGTGCAGGTAATTAAGCATGTAAAAATCAAAGACGTAAAAATTAGTTGCGGGCGTCGGGGGTAATGGGCGGATTCAAGTTCGAAGTGCAACAGCTAGTGGTGGCTTCGTGTAGTACATCTTCACCCCGAAGAATACTTCATGTGGCGATCTTCCCCCCAGCACTTTGCGTGCTCGGTGGTTAAGTCGCTCTACCGCAAACTGCACTTGCTCATCAGTAATGCCGGTCAGTTCCATCCTCTTGGGGAAGTACTGATGAAACAACTAGCCATTCGGCTAAGCCGATAAACAACATCGGCAAGCCGCTGGTTATGCCGGATTAGCCCGTTGCTATTCTCGTTCAGCCCCCGCTCCCACGAGCTGTACGGGTGTGCAAAATAAACCTAAGCCTGCAGCTCTGCTGCAATGCGCATCAGCCCCGCAAACTCGCGGCTGTTGTCGAGTGTGAGGGTGTGGCAGTTATCCTTGTGCGGCTTTAACAGGCGCATGGTAACAGCCGTCACCCCCTCGGCGTGCTTGCTGCGTATTTTGCCAGCTAGCACATAGCGCGACATTCTCTCTGCCAGGGTGACCAACCCGCCTTTGTGATTCCGGCCGATGATGGTGTCGCCTTCCCAGTCACCGATGCGCGATTTTTGATCGACGATGTCCGGGCGCTCATCAATGCTGACGCGGTTCTTGATTGTTCCGCGCCGTTCTTGCCCACTTGCGTAACGCTTGCGCCGAGGCTTCTGGCATCGCAGGTGTTGGTGTAGGTCTCCGCTACGCTTTTTGTTGGCGTAGATGCGCTGGTAGATGGCTTCATGGCTGATCTGCAATCTGCCTTCCAGCCCGAGCCTGTTGGATGCTTGTTCCGGACTGAGGTCTTGCCGGATGAGTCTTTCGACCTCAGCCCAGTCATCTGCTGTAAATTGGCGGCCGTTGAAGCTTGTGGTGCGGCACTCCTCTCGCAATGTCTGCGCCTGTTTTGGCCGCCAGCCTCGCAGCCCTTTGTTGTGCCGGAACTCCCGCGAAATTGTCGATTTGTCCACGCCCACCTTTTCAGCTATCTGGGTTTGATCCAAGCCCGCTTGTTTCAACCCGTAAATCTGGTATCGTTGCTCACTAGTGAGCTGCTTATATTTCTTCATCTGCGCTCCTTTTACTTGGTCGTTTAAGTGGTTCCGATATTAACGCAGCTTGCCACCTAAATTCTCTTACAAAAGTTGCACTTCAGAGTTGAATCCGCCAATCCTTTTAAACGCTGCGGCGCCTAGAAATACAAATTCCCTTCGGTTGATTATTTTGCTATAATCCGCGCCGTTATACAGATGGGCCTCGGCCCGTTTTTTATTTGTGGATGCAAAATATGGACATTGAGAAGTTGGTGGAAGCCACGGTGACAGGCTTGGGTTTTGAGCTAGTTGACGTAGAGATGTCGGGCAAGGGTTTGCTGCGTATTTTTATGGATAAGCCGGGTGGCATTACGGTAGATGATTGCGAGCTGGTCAGCAATCAGATCACGCGCTTGTTTATGGTGGAGGCGGTTGATTTTGCCAGGTTGGAGGTTTCTTCGCCAGGGCTGGATAGGGTGGTTAAAAAAGAAGCGGACTTCGTTCGTTTTTGCGGTGAGAAGGCGCAGCTAAAATTGCATGTACCACTGGATGGACGCCGAAATTTCACTGGAATTTTAGGTGAGGTTAAGGACGGCGTGTTGCAGTTGGATGTGGATGGAAAGCAAATATTGATTGAGCTCGCTAATTTGGATAAAGCGCGCTTGGTTCCCCAGTTTTAATATTGCAATTGCTTGTTGATGCGAGCAATGAGATGAGTCGGAGACGGTGATGAATCGTGAGGTTTTATTATTAGTAGATGCCTTGGCACGTGAGAAAAGCGTTGACAAGGAGATCGTGTTTGGCGCACTGGAATCAGCTTTGGCCTCGGCCACTAAAAAGCGTTTTTCAGAAGAATCGGACATACGCGTAAAAATTGACCGTGCCACGGGCGAGTATCAATCGTACCGCTGCTGGCAGGTGATGGATGATGAAACTTTTGAAACGCCTGATTTGCATATCAAATTAAATGAGGCGCAAAAGGATAACCCCGATATTCAGTTGGGGGACTTGGTTGAAGAGCCGTTGGAGTCTATTGATTTTGGCCGCATAGGCGCACAAGCTGCGAAGCAAGTTATTTTCCAAAAAATTCGCGATGCTGAGCGCGAGCAGATTTTGAATGATTTTTTGGAGCGCAAAGAATATTTGGTGTCGGGTACGGTCAAGCGCTTGGAGCGCGGCAACGCCATCATTGAATTTGGCAAGATTGAAGCTTTGCTACCGCGTGATCAGATGATCCCCAAAGAAAACATTCGTTCGGGTGATCGTGTGCGCGCTTATTTGTTGCGCGTTGATCGCACGGTACGTGGGCCGCAGATTATTTTATCGCGAATCATGCCGGATTTTTTAGTGAAGCTATTTGAGTTGGAAGTGCCGGAGATTGAAGAGGGTTTGCTCGAGATTATGAGTGCGGCGCGTGACCCCGGTGCGCGTGCCAAAATTGCCGTGCGCTCGCATGATAAGCGCATTGATCCTATTGGCACTTGTGTCGGCATGCGCGGCTCGCGCGTGCAGGCAGTGACCAATGAGTTGGCGGGTGAGCGCGTGGATATTGTGATGTGGTCGGATGATCCCGCCACTTCTGTCATTAACGCGCTCGCACCAGCAGACGTAACCAGCATTGTAGTGGATGAAGAAAAGCATTGCATGGACGTGGTGGTTGAAGAAGAAAATCTAGCGCAAGCGATTGGCCGCAATGGACAGAACGTGCGTCTGGCCAGTGAGTTGACGGGCTGGGAGCTAAACATCATGACAGTGGAAGAATCCGGTCAGAAAAATGAGCAGGAGTTTTCCAAGGTGCGCGACTTATTCATGAGCAAGTTGGATGTTGATGAAGAAGTGGCCGACATTTTGGTGCAAGAAGGTTTTAATACACTGGAAGAAGTCGCCTATGTGCCGCTGGAAGAGATGCTGGAAATTGAAGCGCTCGACGAAGCAACGGTTGAGGAATTGCGTAGCCGTGCGCGCAATGCACTGTTGACTGCAGCCATCGTCAGCGAAGAGCAGGTCGAACATAACATTGAAGACTTGCTCAAAATTGAGGGTATGGATGAAGCAACAGCCAGAGCTTTAGCCAGCAAGGGCGTGGGCACACAAGATCAGTTGGCAGATTTGGCTGAGGATGAATTGATTGAGCTAACGGGCATGGATGCTGAGCGCGCGAACCAGATTATTATGACTGCGCGTGCGCCTTGGTTTGTTTAGCAACCTTGGGTTTATTAATAATTTGGGGCTTGTTTAATTTGGGCTTCACCCGATTAAAGTTTGCCCAGTTGAAGTTTGCTGGCTAGGCATGATAGGTACACGTTATGTGTTAAGTGCGATAAGTTGTTAACAGGGTGGTTGTGATGGGAAAAATGAATGTAGCGCAGCTTGCAGGCGAGCTGAATTTACCAGTAGAGTTGTTACTTGAACAGCTACGCGCAGCGGGTGCCGCCAAGCAGAGCGAAGTAGATCCTATTTCAGAGCAAGACAAAGCTCAGTTGTTAGAGCATTTACGCGTTTCTCACGGCGTGGCGACGACCAGCAAAAAAATCACTTTAATGCGTCGCGAAACAACGGAAATCAAAAAATCAGACAGCAGTGGTAGAGCGCGCACCATTCAAGTTGAAGTGCGTAAAAAACGCACCATCGCCCCCGTTATCGTAGCGGCAGAGATGCCAGTAGAGCAGGTTGTTGCCCCGGTAGTGTTCGAGGAAGCTCCCGTAATCACCCCCAAGCCTAAGGCTAAAGTTATCGACGAACAAGAGCGCACTACCCGCGAAATGGAGGCGCGTAGCCAGGCTGAGTTAGCCGCGCGGCAAGCGGCAGAAATTAAAGTTAAAAATGAGCGCAGCAAACGTCACGCTGCCGTTCCAGTTGCGGCAGCGGTAGAGCCAGAAAAAGTTGTGGTGGTGGAAGTCGCTCCCGCACCCTTGCCTGTTGTTGTAGCCCCTGTAGTTGCCAAACCTGATTTGGCTGAAGGCACGCTGCATAGGCCTGCGCCGCAAGTGGGCGACAAGGTGGTGCGACCCGCACCTAAAAAAATAGTCAAGACAGTTGTTGCAGAAAAAGCTAAAGCCAAGGGCGGTGTTAAAGACACTTCGCGCAATGAGCCAGGGCAAAAGAAGCGCATTCCACCACCGGCTGATACCCGCCTCGCGGGCTGGGCAACGGGTGGTAGAGCGCGTGTGGGCCCCAAGCATCACGATAAACATGCCAAGCACGAAGAAGTTGCCGCGCATGCTTTCTCTCTTCCTACCGAGCGAGTGGTGCATGAGGTGTTGGTTCCAGAAACGATTACCGTGGCCGAGCTTGCTCAAAAAATGTCGATCAAGGCGATTGAGGTCATTAAAGCTTTGATGGGCTTGGGTTCGCTGGTTACTATCAATCAAGTGTTGGATCAAGAAACCGCAATGATTGTGGTGGAAGAGTTGGGTCATATCGCAAAAGCAGCGCGGGTGGATGATCCCGGTAGCTTCTTGACTGAAATGGAAGGTCAGCAAAACGCGCCGCTGGAGTCACGCGCGCCTGTGGTTACCGTTATGGGTCACGTTGACCATGGTAAAACTTCCTTGCTCGATTATATTCGTCGAACACGTGTGGCCAGCGGTGAAGCAGGTGGCATTACGCAGCACATCGGTGCATACCATGTAGATACGCCGCGCGGCATGATTACCTTTTTGGATACGCCTGGTCACGAGGCTTTTACCGCTATGCGCGCACGCGGGGCACAGGTAACAGATATTGTTATTCTGGTGGTGGCGGCAGATGACGGGGTAATGCCACAAACTAAAGAGGCGATTCATCACGCTAAAGCGGCGAACGTACCTATCGTGGTGGCGATTACTAAAATTGACAAGCCAGCGGCTAATTCTGAGCGCGTCCGGCAAGAGCTGGTAGCGGAAGGCGTGGTGCCGGAAGACTGGGGTGGCGACACTATGTTTGTGGAAGTTTCTGCTAAGAGTGGGCAGGGCATAGACACGCTGCTGGAAAGTATTTTGTTGCAAGCAGAGGTATTGCAGCTTACTGCGCCTAAGCTGAGTTTAGCTAAAGGGATTGTGATCGAAGCACGGTTAGATAAGGGCAAAGGTCCAGTTGCCTCTATTCTGGTGCGGTCGGGTACGCTAAAGCGTGGCGATGCGATGTTGGTCGGTGCGGTGTTTGGCCGTGTGCGCGCCATGTTGGATGAAAATGGCAATGCGGTGGATGAGGCGGGGCCGTCTATTCCGGTGGAGATTCAAGGGTTGTCGGCCGTGCCTGTGGCAGGTGAAAGTGTGTTGGTGCTGGCAGATGAAAAGAAGGCGCGTGAAATCGCGCTGTTCCGCCAAGGTAAATTCCGCGCCGTTAAATTAGCCAAGCAGCAAGCCGCTTCGTTGGAAAATATGTTCGAGCAAATGGCAGATGGCGAGGTGCGTGTGCTGCCATTAATTGTTAAGGCCGACGTGCAGGGTTCGTGTGAGGCGATTGCTCATGCGCTGCAAAAACTGTCTACCGATGAAGTGAAAATTAATTTAATTCACAGCGCGGTTGGTGCAATCAGCGAATCGGACATCAACTTGGCACTGGCTTCCAAAGCCATTGTGGTCGGCTTTAATACCCGCGCCGATGCGGCGGCACGCAAACTGGCCGAGTCGGCTGGGGTCGATGTGCGCTACTACAATATTATTTACCAGATGGTAGACGAAATAAAAGCCGCTTTGTTTGGCCTGCGTCCGCCTGAGAAAAAAGAAGTGATTTTGGGCACGGTAGAAATTCGCCAAGTATTTGTTATTTCCAAAATTGGTACAGTCGCGGGTTGCTATGTAACGGATGGTCTGATTAAACGTAATTCACAAATTCGTGTGTTGCGAAATAATGTGGTGATTCATACGGGTGAATTGGATTCGTTAAAACGCTTTAAGGATGATGTCAAAGAGGTGCGTAATAATTTTGAGTGCGGCTTGTCATTGCGTAATTACAACGATCTGGAAGTCGGCGACCAGCTAGAGGCATTTGAGATTATCGAAGTCGCGCGTACGCTCAATGCCTAAAGATTTCACCAGAATAGATCGCGTGGCTGGGCAAATTCGCCGCGAACTGGCCGAGTTTATACGCTTGCAGGTGAATGACCCCAGGGTGAAAATGGTGACCTTGACGGATGTGGAAGTGGCGCGTGATTATTCTCATGCCAAGATTTTTTACACCACGTTGAGTGGGGCGAATAAGCAAGTGCAGCAAGGGCTGGAGCGCGCCAGCGGATTTTTGCGTAGCCAGTTGGCGCACAGCATGAAGCTACGCGTTACACCGCAATTGCATTTTGTGTATGACCCGACGATAGAGTCTGGCGCACGGTTATCGCAGTTGATCGACCAAGCGATAGCCAGCGATCACAAAGATTTGCCAAGTGATTTACCAGCAGATTCACCCGCAGATTCGCAAAAAAATCCTAAGTGATGAAGCACATCAAACGTTCCATAGACGGAATTTTACTGTTTGATAAACCCTTAACACTCAGCTCTAACATTGCGTTACAAAAGGTACGCAGATTGTTTCAGGCTGAAAAGGCAGGGCATACGGGCACGCTTGATCCCTTGGCAACGGGGCTGTTGCCGATTTGCTTGGGTGAGGCCACAAAATTTACCAGCGCGTTGTTGGAAGCCGATAAAACTTATCGTGCGTTGATTAAGCTGGGTCAGACGACCACGACCGCAGATGCCGAGGGCGAGATTACTGCGACTCACTCGGTGCAGGTTAATGAAGAACAAGTGCGAGCGGTGTTGCTGTGTTTTGTGGGTGAAATTCAGCAAACGCCGCCCATGCATAGCGCGCTGAAGCATCAGGGCAAGGCCTTGTATGAATACATACGCCAGGGTGAAACGATAGAACGTGCCAGCCGCAGCATTACGATTTATGAGTTGCACCTGCTACGTTTTGTTGGGGATGAGTTGGAGATAAATGTGCGTTGCAGCAAAGGGACTTACATCCGCACGCTAGCAGAAGACATCGGGCAGGCTTTGGGTTGTGGCGCGCATTTGGGCGGTTTGCGCCGCACCGCCATAGGTCGCTTTCATTTGCAAGATGCCTACAACTTGCCGCAGATGGAAGAAATGACTGTGGCGCAAAGAGATGCTTGCTTGTTGCCGTTGGACAGCTTACTGCAAGAGGTGCCGACAGTGGAGCTGAATGCCGCACAATTGCTGCGTATCGGCCAAGGGCAAAAACTGCTGATGGAGCCAGCCTCGGTGTTATTGCAAGGTAAAGTGCGGCTTTATGCCGCAGGCAATTTTGTCGGCTTGGCCGATTTTGATGGGCAGTGTTTGGTGCCCGTGCGGATATTATCCAACGTGGCCAAAAGTGCCGCACAGGCAGGGTCAGCATTAAGCAATAAATAGATTTGAGCAGCCGCCGCATTCGAGGGTAAAATGCGGCATTTTTTAGTGAGTGGAGAGTAAATTATGTCGATAACAGCCGTGCAAAAAGCACAAATAGTGACCGAATACCAACGTGCCAAAGGTGATACAGGTTCCCCTGAAGTGCAGGTGGCCTTGATGACTGCGCGTATCAATTATTTGACTGGGCATTTTAAATCCCACGTCAAAGATCACCATTCTCGTCGTGGCCTATTACGTTTAGTCAGCCGTCGGCGCAAGCTTTTGGATTATCTTAAAAGCAAAAATCAGGAAGGCTATCAGACTTTGATTACGCGCCTTGAGCTGCGTAAGTAAGGTACACCCTTAGCTGAGCCGCTGCGGCGGTTTGCCTGATTTTAAACGCATCAACCCGATTTTAAATGCATCAACCCGATTTTAAATGCATCAACCTAGGGGCGGCGCATGCCCCTGTAAAACAGAAAGAGGCCCTCAGTTGAGTCACTATAAAAAAACAATCGCGTTTGGTAACCATCAACTCACCTTGGAAACAGGCGAGATCGCACGCCAAGCGAGCGGCGCAGTGATGGTGAGTTTGGACGACACTGTGGTGCTGGTTACTGTGGTGGGGCGTAAAGATGCTAAGCCAGAGCAGGATTTTTTCCCGCTGACGGTGGATTATCAAGAGCGCACTTACGCTGCGGGTAAAATTCCCGGTGGTTTCTTTCGTCGCGAAGGTCGCCCGAGCGAAAAGGAAATTTTAACTTCCCGTTTGATCGATCGTCCACTGCGGCCATTATTCCCCGAAGGTTTTTATAATGAAGTACAAATCGTGGCGACGGTGCTGTCCTCAGATAATCAAATTGATTCCGACATTCCCGCGATGATCGGGGCTTCTGCGGCACTGGCTTTATCCGGCATTCCTTTTGATGGCCCGATAGGTGCAGCGCGTGTTGCCTACTTGGATGGTGGCTATGTGTTGAATCCAACCGCCGATCAACTGTTGCAATCCAAAATGGATTTGGTGGTCGCGGCAACGGATAAAGCGGTGTTGATGGTGGAATCCGAAGCGCAAGAATTATCTGAAGAAATCATGCTGGGCGCGATTGTGTTCGGGCATGAGCAAATGCAAGGGGTGATACAAGCAATCAACGAAATGGCAGATGCCGTGGGTGCGGACGCTTGGGAGTGGACACCGGCTAATCAAGATGCGGTGTTGATCGCTAAAATGGCTGAGTTGGCCGAGAGCGAGTTGCAGAGTGCTTATGCGGTGCGCCAAAAACAAGCGCGCACGGTGCAGATAGATGCGATTCGCACGCGGGTGGTAGAGGCATTATTGTCTGCTGACGCGACCCTGCCCAAAAATCATCTGAATGATTTATTTGGCACGCTGGAAGCCAAAATTGTGCGCGGCCAAATTTTGAGCGGCGAGCCGCGTATTGATGGGCGCGACACGCGCACCGTGCGCCCGATTACCATTCGCACGGGCGTTTTGCCACGCACACATGGCTCGGCATTATTTACCCGTGGCGAGACGCAAGCTTTGGTGGTGGCGACGCTCGGTACAGCGCGTGACGCGCAAACCATAGATGCCCTGCAAGGTGAATATTCAGATCGTTTCATGCTGCATTATAATTTCCCGCCTTATTCTACCGGTGAAACAGGCCGCGTGGGTACGCCTAAGCGTCGTGAAATCGGCCACGGGCGTTTGGCTAAACGCGCTTTAGTGGCGACCTTGCCGCAAGAGGCAGATTTTAGCTATGCCATACGCATCGTTTCAGAAATTACCGAATCCAACGGCTCTAGCTCGATGGCCTCGGTGTGCGGTGGCAGTTTAGCCATGATGGATGCGGGCGTGCCGGTTAAAGCGCATGTGGCGGGTATCGCCATGGGGCTGATTAAAGAGGGTAATCGCTTTGCCGTGTTGACCGATATTTTGGGTGATGAAGACTATCTGGGTGACATGGATTTTAAAGTGGCCGGTTCGGAAACCGGAATCACTGCGTTGCAGATGGATATTAAAATCAACGGCATCACGCGTGAAATTATGCAAGTGGCACTGAGCCAGGCACGCGAAGGGCGGCTGCACATATTGGGCATCATGAAACAAGCCATGCCCAGCGTGCGTACAGAAGTGTCGGCACATGCGCCGCGCATGATTAAGATCAAAATTAATCCAGAAAAAATTCGCGATGTGATCGGCAAGGGCGGTGCGGTCATTCGTGCATTAACTGAAGAAACGGGCACCACCATCGATATTGATGATGATGGCAATGTGACTATTTCTAGTGTGAGTGCCGAAGGTGGCCTAACGGCTAAAAAGCGTATCGAAGAAATTGTGGCAGAAGTAGAAGTCGGTAAGACCTATGATGGATCGGTTATCAAGCTGCTGGATTTTGGCGCGATTGTGAACATCATGCCCGGTAAAGATGGTTTGTTGCATATTTCGCAAATCTCTAATGAGCGCGTCAATGCTGTAACTGACGTATTGAAAGAAGGCCAGGCAGTGAAAGTTAAAGTGTTGGAGGCCGATGAAAAAGGTCGGTTGCGCTTGAGTATGAAGGCTTTAATTGTGCAGGATCCTGTAGCACCGATTGCAGAGTAAGGTTATCGGCGAGGCGGCCAACCTGGTTAATCGTAACGATGCGCTTGACCTCCATCCTTATCTCGCTATAATCGCGCCCCCTGCAGATGTTTTTAAGCCAGTAATTACCTGGCGGCATCTCACCCTTGCTTCACCGTTCTTTCAGTAACGGGAGGCTTTAATTATCCAAAAGGAGAATCAATGCGGCATTATGAAATTGTATTTATAGTTCACCCCGATCAAAGCGAGCAAGTTCCTGCAATGATTGAGCGTTATCGCGCAGTGGTGATCGCTAAAGGTGGCATCATCCATCGTTTAGAAGATTGGGGGCGTCGCCAACTGGCTTACCCTATCCAAAAAATCCACAAAGCGCATTATGTTTTAATGAACATCGAATGCGGTCAAGAAGCATTGGATGAATTGGAACATGCTTTCAGGTTCAATGATGCAGTCCTGCGTCATTTAACAATCAAAACTAAAACTGCGGTCACTGTGCCTTCGGCTATGATGAAAGAAGAAAAGTCGCGCAGCGTTGCTGCACCGGCTGCTGAATCGACATCAGGTGGTGCGCCGGAAACTGCGGCGGCTTGATTGAGCCAACTTGATTGAACCAAGTTGACTAAACAGGATGGATTGAACACAGCATGTAATCAGTTTGTAGTTGAGGGTGAACTGGTCGCGTTGGATGTATTACGCACCACCCCGGCAGGCGTATCGCGAGTCACCTTAAAAATTCGCCATGCCTCTATGCAGCAAGAGGCCGGCACTGCGCGGCAAGTGCAGTGTGATATTCCGGCAATAGCGTTTGCTACCATAGCGCAGAAAATTAGTCGCTTGCAAATTGGGCAGCGCGTTCGGGCACAAGGATTTTTAGCGCAACGCAGTTTACGCATCACGCAACTGATTATGCACATTGAAAATATTACCCTAATCATTTAGGGTAGAAATTTAGGAGCAAATAATGGCTTATACATTTAAGAAAAAAGATGACAAGAAGAATAACTCTTCGCGTCAGTTATTCAAGCGGCGCAAATTTTGCCGTTTCACTGCGGATAAAATTGCTGAAGTTGACTACAAAGATTTGAATATCCTTAAAGAGTTCATCTCCGAAAATGGTCGCGTTATTCCTGCACGGATTACGGGCACTAAATCCCGTTTTCAGCGGCAACTGAGTGTCGCCATCAAGCGCGCACGTTTCTTGGCATTGATGCCTTACACTGATTTGCACTAAGGAGCGAGCAACATGCAAATAATACTGATGGAAAAAATGGCAAACTTGGGGCAACTGGGCGATGTGGTTCGCGTGAAAGACGGTTACGCACGCAACTTTTTAATTCCACAAGGCAAGGCTAAGCGTGCCACAGAAAGCAACAAAGCCGAGTTTGCAGCGCGTCGTGTTGAGCTGGAAACAGCCGAGAAAGCACGTTTAGCTGAGGCGCAAGCAGCAGCAGATAAGCTTAGCGGCCTGACGGTGCAAATCGTGCAAAAGTCTGGTTTGGATGGCAAGCTGTTTGGTTCGGTCACCAACGTTGATATTGTGGCCGCATTGGCAACGCAAGGATTCGTGGTTGAAAAGTCGCAAGTTCGTATGCCGGAAGGCCATTTGAAACAGATTGGAGATTACTCTATTTCTATCGCATTGCACTCAGATGCGCTGGCACAAATTACTGTTTCAGTATTGGGTGAGCACTAAGCAACATTAGTATGAAATAAAAAATGGGCTGGTGACAGCCCTTTTTTATTTGTGCCATATTATTATTTTTGGCCGCAATGGTAAACTGCTCGTTCTGTTTTTCACACGTCCACCACGCCATCATGCAAAATTCATTTATCCCTACGGGCGATACGCAGCTTGATGCGATTAAGCTCCCGCCGCACTCTGTGGAAGCAGAACAGTCGGTGTTGGGGGGCATTTTGTTAGACACAACCGCTTGGGATAAAATTGTCGATCTCATCAGCGAGCAAGATTTTTATCGTTTCGAACATCGGCTGATCTATCGCCATATCGCACGCCTTAGTGACCACGCAAAAGCCGTGGATGTTATTACTGTGGCGGAATCGTTAGAAAGCAATGCCGAGCTCGATAAAGTGGGCGGCTTGGCCTATCTCGGCTCGCTCGCGCAGAATGTCCCCTCGGCGGCCAATATTCGCCGCTATGCAGAAATTGTCCGCGAGCGCGGTGTCATGCGTAGATTGGCAGAAGTCGGCAGCGAAATAGCGAACAGTGCTTATGCGCCAGGCGGACGAGATGCGGGGCAATTATTGGACGAAGCTGAGAGCCGCGTATTTGCTATTTCAGAGGCCGGCGAGCGCGGTCGGCAAGGCTTCACCGCGCTGCCCCCTTTGCTGACGCAAGTGGTGGAGCGCATTGAAACGCTGTATGGCCGTGATAACCCCAGCGGTGTCACAGGCGTGCCAACGGGCTTCACCGACTTAGATAAAATGACTTCTGGTTTGCAACCCGGCGATTTGGTGATTGTTGCAGGACGCCCCAGCATGGGCAAAACGGCTTTTGCCATCAACATGGCCGAACATGTTGCACTAGAATCTAAAAAGGCCGTTGCAATATTTAGTATGGAAATGGGTGGTGCACAATTGGCCATGCGAATGCTGGGCTCTGTCGGTAAGCTCAATCAACACCACTTGCGTACTGGCCAGCTAGAAGATGACGACTGGCCGCGCCTGACTTATGCTTTGGGTCGATTAAATGATGCAGCCATCTTTATTGATGAAACCGCTGCGTTGAATTCTTTAGAGTTGCGTTCGCGCGCGCGCAGGTTGCATAGACAAAATATAAAAAATAGCGGCGACGGCGAAACGGGTGGTTTGGGCTTGATTGTCATTGATTATTTGCAACTTATGTCCTCCCCTTCAAATAAGGCGAGCGAAAATCGTGCAACTGAAATCTCAGAAATCTCACGTTCCCTAAAAGCGCTCGCCAAAGAATTACGCGTCCCCGTGGTGGCACTCTCGCAGCTGAATCGGAGCTTGGAACAGCGTCCGAACAAACGACCGATGATGTCCGATCTGCGCGAATCTGGGGCGATTGAGCAAGATGCCGATCTGATTTTATTTATTTATCGCGACGAAGTTTATAACCCCGAAACAGAAGAAAAAGGAAAAGCCGAAATTATTGTGGGTAAGCAACGTAACGGCCCCATCGGTAAAGTAGACCTCACCTTTCGTGGCGAATATACGCGCTTTGAAAACTATGCTTCTGCTCAATACTGAGCAGAAGCATAGTTTCGGTGAAGACTCATATACGGAACGCATGTTATGTCGGAACCAAAATTACGCCTC
>JANONT010000202.1:0-8842 GCA_031420955.1 Candidatus Nitrotoga sp.
TTATGTATATAGTTACTCATCTCCACCGACTGCATATTCATGCGGCGCACGATGCCATGCACATGGCGCACGATGCCGCGCATGACGTAATACACAATCGCTGGGTTGGTGCTGAGAAAAGTTTCCAAGCGCGACTGCTCCAGCAGCATGACTTTGCTGTCGGCCTTAGCCATCACCGTGGCACTGATCTGCGCTACGCTGCCGCCAACAAAGGTGATGATGCCAGCGAGGTCGCCGGGCTGTAACAAATGCAAGGTGGCCTTCTCGCCGTTAATGGTGGCGGTGGCTTCGACTTCGCCTGAAGCAAGAATCATTAAGGTGTTTCTGAGTGTGCTGTCGTCCGGTTGCAGCAAATATTCGCCAGCCTTGTATGCTTTCAGATCCATGACTTTCGCCAGCTCTTCAATCTCGGCATCGCGCAATTCTTCAGTCAATGTTGAGTTATGCAAGGTTTGAATAATCAGATCATGGGTGGTCATTTGAGTCTCCTAATGGTGAATTATTTTTACGAACATTACTAAAAAATTAAACGATTATTCAGGCAAAATTATTTTATTTAATTTAACTTGCCGTGACAGTTTTTAAATTTTTTGCCCGAGCCGCACGGGCATGGATCGTTGCGCCCAACCTTGCTGCCCGCGCGGTGAAAAGGTTGTGTGGCCAAAGGCTCAGCCGCATTCGCATCGGTTTCTTGCTCGACCAAATTGTATTGAATATTTTCTGGCGCGGCGGGAGCTTCCACCGCCTCGATGTCTTCTTCGCTGCGAATCCGCACATTCATTAAAGTTAAGGTGACATTGCGTTTAATGGTTTCCAGCATGTTGGCAAACAATTCAAACGCCTCACGCTTATATTCCTGCTTAGGATTTTTTTGCGCGTAGCCGCGCAGATGAATACCTTGCCGCAAATGATCCAAGGCCGACAGATGTTCGCGCCAATGCGTGTCCAAACTTTGCAACATGATAATGCGCTCATAGCGATGCATGGCCTCGCCGCCCGCTTGCTCGACTTTGGCCCGGTAATGCGCCTGCGCCGCTTGCACAACGCGCGCGCGCAGTTCATTTTCATCCAGCTTATTATCTTGCTCTAGCCACTGCACCAAGGGCAGCTCTAGCTGAAATTCGGCGTGCAAAGATTTTTCCAGCGAGGGTACGTCCCATTGTTCTTCCATGCTTTGCGGCGGAATAAATTCGCTGATGCTGTTGTTAATCACCTCGTCGCGCATGGCGGTGATGGTGTCGGCGATCTCGGCACTTTCCAACAAATCATTGCGCTGCTGATAAATAACTTTGCGCTGCTCATTCGCCACGTCGTCGTATTCCAGCACCTGCTTACGCATATCAAAATTGCGCGCTTCCACTTTGCGTTGCGCGTTTTCAATCGCCTTGGTCACCCACGGATGCTCAATCGCTTCGCCTTCGGGCAGCTTGAACCGATTCATAATCGCGGCCACGCGCTCCGAGGCAAAAATACGCAGCAGCGGGTCTTCTAGCGATAGATAAAAACGGCTGGAACCGGGATCACCTTGACGACCCGCGCGACCCCGCAGCTGGTTATCCACGCGCCGCGATTCATGCCGCTCGGTGCCGATGATATGCAAGCCACCACTCGCAATAACTTGCTCATGCACGGGCTGCCATTCGGCACGCAAGGCATCAATTTTTTGGGCGCGCGTGGCCTCATCTAAACTCTCATCCATACGCAGTACTTCAATCGGCTTTTCCACATTGCCACCCAACACAATATCTGTACCGCGCCCCGCCATGTTCGTGGCGATGGTCACCATTTTAGGGCGACCTGCTTGCGCGATAATTTCCGCTTCACGCGCATGTTGTTTAGCGTTTAATACTTGGTGTGGCAGCTTGGCTTGCGTTAATAATTTTGATAGTAACTCAGACGTTTCAATTGAAGTTGTGCCGACCAACACCGGTTGCCCGCGCTCGTAACAATCTTGAATATCGACAATGGCGGCTTGATACTTTTCGCCCGTGCTGAGGTAAACCTTGTCCATCAAATCTTGGCGCACGGTGGGGCGATGCGGCGGGATGATGACCGTTTCCAAACTATAAATTTGCTGGAATTCAAACGCCTCGGTATCCGCCGTGCCCGTCATGCCGGCAAGCTTGTTGTACAAGCGAAAATAATTTTGAAAAGTAATCGAGGCCAGCGTTTGATTTTCTTTTTGGATGGGCACGCCTTCTTTGGCTTCGATGGCTTGATGCAGCCCGTCGGACCAGCGGCGACCAGTCATGATGCGACCGGTAAATTCATCGACGATCATTACCTCATTATCTTGCACGACGTAATGTTGATCGCGGAAATACAGCGCGTGGGCGCGCAGCGCAGCGTACAGATGCTGAAACAGCATGATGTTGGCGGGGTCGTACAAGCTGCTATCGGCGGGCAATAAACCCGCCTTGGATAACAATTCTTCAGCGTATTCATGCCCCGCTTCGGTGAGTAAAATTTGCTGGCTTTTTTCGTCTACCGTGTAATCGCCCGCGCCATCTTCTTCTTGCTGACGCGCTAAACTCGGCACGAGTTTATTCATGCGCGTATACATTTCCACGTTGTCTTCTGCTTGCCCAGAAATAATGAGCGGCGTGCGCGCCTCGTCGATTAAGATGGAATCGACTTCATCCACAATCGCAAAATTTAATTTGCGCTGATAGCGTTCCGTTACTTCGGTGGCCATGTTGTCGCGCAAATAATCAAAACCAAATTCGTTGTTGGTGCCGTAGGTAATATCCGCGTGATAAGCGGTAGACTTAGTAGCGTGCTCCATTTGCGACAAAATAACGCCGACCGACAAGCCCATAAAACGATACAACCGCCCCATCCATTCGGCATCGCGTGCTGCTAGATAGTCGTTGACCGTCACCACATGCACACCCGAGCCAGAAAGCGCGTTGAGGTAAGCAGGCAGGGTTGCCATGAGCGTTTTCCCCTCGCCCGTACGCATCTCAGCAATCTTGCCGTAGTGCAAAGCCATGCCGCCGATCAGCTGCTCGTCAAAATGACGCATTTGCAAAACCCGCCGACTCGCCTCACGCACCACAGCAAACGCCTCAGGCAATAGCGCGTCCAACGATTCACCCTGCGCGATGCGTTGTTTGAAGGCATCTGTTTTGAGCTGCAAGGCTTCGTCCGAGAGATTGGCGAGATTGGCTTCCAATGCGTTAATGGCCTGCACCACTTGGCGGTACTGCTTGAGCAGGCGGTCGTTGCGACTGCCGAATAAATTTTTAAACAAACTTGAAATCATTTTGTGTGGGATTAGGGGCTGGATTTAATTTAGGGATGCCACGCACCATTGCTGGTGCATTACAGGCGGAAATGTCAATTTTAGGTAAGGCGAAAGGTGGCGGGAACGATAGATTCGCAACATAACTTTTCGCATGGGATTTAACGCGTGGCATATACTTGGTAGAGCAAATTCAGATAGATTTCTCTTGATTCATATAGCCTATTCAGCGAATGCCCAAATCTTACAAGAGGCCTAAAAAGTTACCCAAAAACAAAAATGGGCAATATGCCCAAAATTTTTCTTCATATTATTTAAACATTAGCCTGCTTTGCTTTTAAGGAAGGGCAGCGGGTTTTGCGCCGAGCCTTTGTAGCGCACTTCAAAATGTAAATGGCTACCGGTAGAACGCCCCGTGCTACCCACCTTAGCAATTTCTTGTCCACGCCGCACGACTTGCCCAGTTTTGGCTATTAGCACCGAGGCATGTGCGTAGCGCGTAAGCACATCATTGCCGTGATCTATTTCGATCATATTACCATACTGCGGATGCAGGGCTGAGTACACCACGATGCCACCCGCCGCCGCAAAAATAGGCGTACCGGTAGGCGTAGTGAAATCGACACCCTCATGCATGGCACGCGCACCTGTAAAGGGGTCTAGCCGCCAACCAAAATTAGAAGAATGCCTAGCATCCACGATAGGCGATACGGAAGGAAACAGTTTTTTATCGAGCTTATCTTGCTGCAACAAGGTTTCTAATACCATCAATTTATCGCGCCTGTCTTCCAATGTAAGCGATAAGTTGGACAGTTGCTGGTTGACATTATTGATAAAAACATCCTGCTTGGAAGCCAAAGCATCTGGGATGAAAGGACCACCTTGTGCGGCGGGTTGGTCAAACGTAAATTCCTGTGGCTTAAGGCCGCTCATTTTAGCCAACCGTGCACCCAGCGAATCTAGTCGCAGCAATTGCGCCTGCATCTGACCCAAGCGCACAGCCATCGTGTTTAGGCCTTCGCGCAAATGTGCTTCCTGTTTTTGTTGTTCCTCACTTTGTGCCGCAGCCAGCCAAGTGCGCACGCCGCTACTGAGCGATTCCGGATGAAAGCGCACAATTAAATACTGCGCTGCAAACAGAGCCGTAAAAAACAAGCCCCACCCGAATAGTATAATCAACAGCAAGTGCCGACCCGTGAGCGTAATGCTACGGGCTTTTGCTAATCGATTGGAAACTAGAATAATATCCATATTCTTTTCCCCTGTTATGGTCTCAACATTGTGACATTACGTTTAAACGCTTATCTTAACGCCAGCCTTCACGATAGCTCGGAGCTTAACCAGCTATCGCAAAAGGCCGAGCAGATTTTAGCGTTACAAAACTTCTACATACAAACTGCGCCACTCAGCTTGAGTCGCGCGAGTCATGTTATGTTTCTGGCGGATTATATTTTAGTTATTGTTACCTATAACGGCGCAATTGCGGCAAAGTTGCGTCAAATTGCCCCCACGTTAACAAGAGCTTTTCAGGACAGCGGGTACGAGGTTACTGCAATTCAAGTCAAGGTGCAAGTAACCCAACCGCCACGCCCACAGCCGCCCCGCAGCCCGATTAGCGCTTCAGGCAAGCAACAACTGGCCAATTTCGCGGAAAAGTTACACAACTCCCCACTAAAAAGTGCATTACAGCATCTAATTACCGATCAAAACAAGGGGACCCATAAGCCATGAATGTATCTTGCCTCATTCCACAAAGCTGCTCTAATTTAATAAGTAGTACTCACTCAGCTTTTATCAAAACAAACAATCCCAATCATTTTTTACTCCGCATGAGTTTAGTAGCAAGCCTTACGGTGAGCGCAAACTTTTGCGCCGCACAAGCCATATCTTGCGTTACGCCACCCACTGCAGAAATTGTAGAGGAATCTGTACGACTGATGTTTGGCGGCGACATTGTATTGGGCAATAGCTTTGCTGTTGAGCACATCCCCAAAGACTGGGAGGAACGCTATTTTGCAGGTGTGCGCGCCACACTCCAGCAAGCGGACATGGTGGTGGGCAACCTTGAGGGCACATTAACAGAACACAAAACGACCCGAAAATCCCCTGGTACAGGTCGCCAATTTGCCTTTCGCTCGCCCCCGCATTATGCCGACCTACTCAAACAAGAGGGATTTACTGCACTGAATATAGCGAACAATCATGCTTATGATTTTGGTGAAATAGGGATGCGCGATACGCTGAACCATTTAGAAAAAGCTGAAATTGCCGCTGTTGGATTGCCTGGGGAAATAAAAATCTTAACGCTACGAAACATCAATATCGCAATAATTGGCTTTAGCGTTTCACCTTGGTTTAACACCGTGCTAGATTTGGATAGGGGCGAGGAGTTGGTACGACAAGCAAAATTCCAAGCCAGCTACGTTGTGGCCACCTTCCATGCGGGCGCGGAAGGCTCACCCGCAATTTGGCATAACAACGACAACGAATTATTCATGGGGGAAAATCGCGGCAACACGGTGGCTTTTTCCAGAGCGATGATAGAGGCAGGTGCGGATTTAGTGGTTGGGCATGGGCCGCATGTTCTACGCGCCGCTGAATGTTATAAGGGTAAACCGATTATTTATTCGTTAGGGAATTTTGTCGGCGTGGGCGGGCTGTCCGCACAAAAGCTGGCCGCCGTTTCCGCCCTGCTGGATGTCACTATTAACGCAGATGGGGTTTTGCGTAGCATGAATTTACTGTCGCTGAATTTTAATGAACAAAAATTGCCGCAGCTTGATCCACTCGCATTCGGTACGCGGCTGGTCAATTACTTAGGTAAGCATGCGCGTTACACTGGCGATTTTATTGAATTTCCAGTGAGTGTAGAGGGGCAGACAGAATTTGATGCTTGGCTGAAAATCAACAAGCGGCACGCTGAGTTGCCTGGATTAAATTGAATCTGGCTTAAATTGCAATTTAGCTTGAATTTAAATTACAACAAGACTCGCCAGCCGACCAACACATACCGCTCCAACACAAACAGTGCGCCAAATATCAGCAAGGAAAATAACACGAAGCGTGCGATTTCTTTAGCGAGCCTGAGATAACGCTGATTTTTGGTGTAGCCATACATCCCAACGCTGACCACAATGGCGATGACCGCGATAATAAATAACAGGCGCAGAATAAGCATAATATTCCCGTGACAAAAAAAGGCGGCGCGGAAGGGGTGGCGGTGGTGCTTAAATCAAGCGGCCTGTGGTTGCAAGCGTAGGAAATCCGGAGCTTCTTCGGATTTTTTGAACGTGGCAAATTCCCATGTTTGTTCATCTGCCAGCATGGCGCGCAGCAACGCATTATTCAATGCATGTCCCGATTTATAGCCCGAAAACGCACCGATCAGCGGATGCCCCAACAGGTATAAATCGCCAATCGCATCCAACACTTTATGCTTCACAAACTCATCATCAAAACGCAAACCGTCAGGGTTAATTACACGATACTCATCCATCACAATCGCGTTATCAAGGCTACCACCGAGTGCCAAACCTTGCGATCGCATATATTCCACGTCCTGCATAAACCCAAAAGTACGCGCGCGGCTCACCTCTTTAATGTACGAACTTTCACCCAAATCTATGGTGATATTTTGCTTAGTCGCGGCAAACACTGGGTGCGAAAAATTGATGGTGAAATTTAATTTATAGCCGTTGTATGGCTCAAAACGTACCCACTTATCGCCCTCGCGCACCTCCACTGTTTTCAGGATACGGATAAACTTCTTGGCTGTGGTTTGCTCAACAATACCTGCAGATTGCAGCAGAAAAATAAACGTGCCCGCGCTACCATCCATAATCGGCACTTCTGAACTATTCAAATCCACAAAAGCATTGTCCACGCCCAATCCCGCAAACGCAGACATCAAATGTTCAATCGTAGCTACCCTCGCGCCTTGAGACTCCAAACAAGTAGAGAGACGGGTATCAGTCACCGCATGAGCCACGGCGCGAATTTCAACTACAGGTGTTAAGTCAACACGGCGAAATACGATACCGGTATTGGCGGGCGCGGGGCGCAACGTCAGATCAACGCGCGAGCCCGTATGCAAGCCAACGCCAGTGGCATGAACTGACTTCTTCAAGGTGCGTTGCTTAACCATTGCGATAACCATTTAAATTCTGAGACGCGTAGTTTATCACAGCCTTGCTGCCTAGTTAAAAGCCCCAGCGAGCATACATGCAACTCGGCATCTCACCCTTTTAGGGGATGGTGTAATTATTTCCCGTGAGTTAAATTGGCAGCAAAATATTTATTGTTTACTCGGAAATAAATCCGTGATGGCTCAGAGAGTCATCAGTATAAATATCCTAGCGAGGCTGGTATGCATGTACTAACGAGTTGGTATGAATATACCAAAAAAATAGGCACATATTTCCCATTGCTTTCGTTTTTGGCGACAGATAATGTTTACCGAGCGTTAAATTCGGTTAGAAATAAACTCTTACAGTAGCCATTCGTTGGTAGTAATGATGGCTAAAATTTTTCCACAATAACTATTAAGGAGAGCGTCATGGCTGAAATTACATCAGGAATAACTACCGCATTTTCCAACACACCGCAGGCCAAGGATGACTTGTTCGCCTTTGCGGCTCTTAACGAAAACACCGCTACAAGCCAGGTCTTCATCCTAGATGTGATGGCCAACGACCTCGGCGGCAAGGCCAAAACCCTCTACTCGCTTGACGATGGGATAGAGAACGAGGGTTCCATCACATCGGCAGATTTGTTAACTAGAGATATTGTGAGTGCCGATAACTTCAGCAGATACGGTGCGTTGATTGAATTCACGGCAGACGGCAAAGTCGCCTATTCAATGACGGCTGCGAGCACCGCGCATTTCCAATCTCTTGGAGCCAACGAAGTGGGATTGGACTCGTTTACCTACGCGATCCAACTGTCTAACGGGGCCTTGAGTTGGGCGACGGTGACCGTGCAAATCAAGGGGATGAATGATGTACCTATTGTAGAGGTTGCCGACATTACAGGTGCTGTGACCGAGACCATAGGCACGCCTGCGGCACTCGCTATCCTTAACGATAGCGGCATCATCACCTTCACCGATGTAGATCGCACAGACGTACACAGCATCAGCTCCATTACCGCCTCGACGGGTGTGAAGGGCAAACTCACGGCCAGTGTAACGACGGACACCACCGGCAGCGGCCTAGGCGGCGTGGTGACATGGAACTACAGCGTGGCCGCAGCAGCGGTGGAGTATCTGGCGGCTGGGCAAACCAAGGTTGAGACCTTCACCTTCAGCGTACTAGATGGCAATGGCGGCAGCGTGGCGCGCACAGTGAGCGTCACCATTACCGGCACCAACGACGCGCCTATTGTAGAGATGACTGATGTAACAGGCGCAGTGACCGAAACCATCGGCACGCCTGCGGCACTGGCTACGCTCACCGACAGCGGCACAATCGCTTTCACTGATGTTGATCTGACCGATATACACAGCATCAGCCCCATCACTGCCTCGGCAGGTGTGTTGGGCAGCCTCATCGCCAGCGTCAGCACCGACACCACGGGTAGCGGCACAGGCGGAGTAGTGAC
>JANONT010000203.1:0-4331 GCA_031420955.1 Candidatus Nitrotoga sp.
CGCCCGTCGTTAGCCGCTGCCAACCTTCCGGCGGGGCTTCGGAAAAGTCATCGGACTCGATCCAAATTTCTTTATCGAAGGGGACGAGGCGGTTACCGAACTCGGGGTGCTGCGGATGAAAATCTGCGCTGCGCGATGTAGCTTGGGCGATTTCAAAATTCGTGATAATAACTTTGAGCGGTTGTATTACGGCCATGATGCGCGGCGCACGCGCTTCTAAATCTTCGCGCACGCAACCTTCTAACACAGAAATATCAACGATATTTTCACTTTTAGAAATACCGATACGGCGCGCAAATTCACGAATACCTTGCGGGGTGTAGCCGCGCCGCCTCATTCCGATAATGGTCGGCATACGCGGATCATCCCAGCCGGATACTTGTTGCGCGTTCACCAATTGTAATAACTTACGCTTGCTGGTGAGGGTGTAACGCAACTCTAATCGGGAAAATTCTATTTGCTGCGGATGACACGGCACAGCAAGTTGATCCAGCACCCAATCGTACAAAGGACGGTGGTCTTCAAACTCCAGCGTACACAGCGAATGGGTAATATTTTCCAGCGCGTCAGAAATGCAGTGCGTGTAATCGTACATCGGATAGATGCACCAAGCATCCCCGGTGCGAATATGGTGGACGCGGCGGATGCGATAAATGACTGGGTCACGCAGATTGATATTGCCTGAAGCCATATCAATTTTTGCGCGCAGCACTCGCGAGCCATCGGCAAACTCTCCGGCGCGCATACGTTGGAATAAATCTAAATTCTCTGCCGTAGTGCGATCTCGGTAGGGACTATTTTTTCCAGCTTGCGTAAGCGTGCCACGATATTCTCGAATTTCATCAGCAGATAAATCTTCAACGTAAGCCTTGCCTGCGTTGATAAGATCGCAAGCATAGCCGTACAGTTGCTCAAAATAATCCGATGCCCAGCGCACCTCGCCCTGCCATTCAAAGCCCAGCCAGCGCACGTCATCTTGAATAGACTGCGCGTATTCTTGGCTTTCTTTTTCGGGGTTGGTATCGTCAAAACGCAGGTTGCACGTGCCGTTAAAATCTTGCGCCAAACCAAAATTCAAACAAATGGATTTGGCATGGCCGATATGCAAATAGCCGTTCGGTTCGGGCGGGAAGCGCGTGGCAATACTACGATGTTTGCCGCCGGACAGATCGGCCTCGATGATATTGCGGATAAAATGCGGGGCGGGGGGAGGTGGGTTGCTGCTCATCGACGTGTTTAAATTAAATGGTTAACGCAAAAATAATACGGGATTTTACCCGAAAATCATCGCTTCAATGCAGCAGGTGACCCAGTAAACTGGCAATTAATTGGAGGACACTGATTTAAATCCACATCAAGATAGGCAGTGAAACTCATGCCTACATTTGATAGAATTCGAGCCACTTTAGAATGACACGCTTGGCGTATTCGCCATCTGTTTTAACCCATCCCACCCGAAAGAATATTACTGCATGCGTTTACTCAGCCGCCTTTACTATTTTGCCATGCTATGCGGGAGTGCTGCCTTGCTCAGCGTTAGCCTGAATGCCAACGCAAATGAAATCCAAGCGATTAAAAATTTATCCCAGCAAGGCCAGCATGATCGCGCATTAAATCAGATAAATATTTATCTCGCCATGCACCCCAAAGATGCCTCGGCACGCTTTATCAAAGGCGTGATTTTGACTGAGAAAAATCAAACAGCAGAGGCTATCGCCAGCTTTATTGCATTGACAGAAGATCATCCAGAATTGCCAGAGCCCTATAATAATTTAGCCGTCTTATACGCCGCGCAAGGGCAGTATGACAAGGCGCAAGCCGCACTGGAAAAGGCCATACGCACCCATCCCAGCTACGCGGCGGCACATGATAACCTCGGTGACATTTACGCCAAACTTGCCAGCCAAGCATATGACCGCGCCTTGCAACTCGATCGCGGCAATGCTCACGCGCCAATCCAATTAGCGTTAATTAAAGAATTGCATAGCCGCAATCAAGCCAGCACAACGCAAGTGGCGGCTATTGAAAAGCCCGTTATTAAAATACCCAATGTTGCCATATCGGTGATTGAACCGCCCGCTACCAAGCCGCCTGTTCCTGCATCGCCCGCAGCCAACGCACCCGCATTGCCTGCTGCGAACCCCGCCCTGGCTGCCACCGATTCGCGTGAGCGTGATACAAAAAATATTTTACACACAGTGCATGACTGGGCGGCGGCATGGTCGGCCAAGCGCGTGAAAAATTATCTTGAATTTTATGCGCCCAGCTTTAAAACTCCGGAGGGCGAAAGTTTGGCGCAATGGCAAGCGACACGCACCGAACGCATTCGGCGTCCAAAATTTATTGAGGTGGGTGTGCATCAAGCGGAAATCAGTTTTGCTGACGGCACACACGCCACCGTTACTTTTATTCAAAGCTACCGCGCCAGCCATTTGCAGCGATCCTCCAAAAAAACTTTATCACTGGTAAAATCAAACGGTCAATGGCTCATTCAAGAAGAGCGTTCTGGAAAATAAATGTCGATTCGCGCTTACTCATTGCAACTTACCTTGCTGCTGTCGATTGCGCTGACAGGGTTTGCCCACGCCAGTGAACATCCAAACGCGCCGCCCAACATGGACGCGATGTTGGCTAAAAGTTTGATGTCGATTAACGACAACAAGCTGGATGCCGCCATGAACGAGGTTGATGCGATGATTAAAATCAATCCAAATTTCAAACTCGCGCATTTAGTCAAAGGCGATTTGCTTTTAGCCCGCGCTCAGGTGCTAAACGATTTTGGCAATATGTCCGCCGCATCCAAAGCGCAAGTGCAAGATTTACGCGACGAAGCGCGCGCGCGTCTGCAAAGAATGCAGACCTCGCCACCGACCCTTGCGCCCAAATATTTATGGAATATGGATGACAGCCAGCGATATGCAATCGTGGTGGATACCAGCCAGTCCACGCTGTATCTGTATAAAAACGTGAACGGCGAGGCGCGTTACGTGGCCGATTTTTACATCAGCATCGGCAAGCTCGGCACGGATAAAGTTATAGAGGGCGACCAAAAAACACCGCTGGGCGTATATTTTATTAGCGACAATTTGCCCAAAAGCAAGCTCTCGGATTTTTATGGCAGCGGCGCATTTCCGATCAACTATCCCAACGCTTGGGATCGCAAGCTGGGTCGCAACGGTTATGGAATATGGCTGCACGGCACGCCGACCGACACTTACAGCCGCCCACCGCGTGCCAGCAATGGCTGCGTAGTCATGACGAATCCAGATTTAGAAAAAATTAGTGCACTCATGCAGGTGGGCGTAACGCCAGTCATTATCACCAATAAAATTGATTGGCGTAGCGAGCAAGACCAGCTCGACCGCGCCGAGCTCATGCAAGCGATAGAGCAGTGGCGCACTGCGTGGGCAAATATTGATACGGACACTTATCTGCAACATTACGCGCCCGATTTCAACAGCAACGGCGCGGATTTTTCCGCATGGTCGCAGCAGAAGAAATTAGTTAATTCGGGCAAGTCTTGGATTAAAATCGGCATGAGCAAACTGAGCATGTTCGCCTATCCCAGCCAACCGAATATGGTGGTGGTGAGTTTCGATCAAGATTATTCGAGCAACAATTTATCCAATCAAATGAAAAAGCGGCAATATTGGATGAAGCGCGACAACCGCTGGCAAATAATTTACGAAGGAGCAGCATGATGCAGTTAAAAAAAATATTTTCTACTCTCGCGTGCTGTTACCTCATTAGCTGCACTGCGCAATCTCCCACGCCTCCCCAATCTTCAACACAACAAGGAAAATTCAGTATGGTCAAACTGCACACCAACCACGGCATCATCACGATCGAACTGAATGCCGAAAAAGCGCCGGTTACGGTTAAAAATTTTCTCGATTACGTAAACGATGGTTTTTACAATGGCACCATTTTTCACCGCGTGATTGATGGCTTCATGGTTCAAGGCGGCGGCTTCGAACCGGGCCTGAAACAAAAACCGGTCAAGTCGGCAATCCAGAACGAAGCTGCGAATGGGCTCAAAAACGACAACTACACCGTTGCCATGGCGCGCACCAACGACCCTCAGTCTGCCACGTCACAATTCTTTATAAACGTTAAAGATAACAATTTCCTCAAATACAGCGCTCCCAATCCGCAGGGTTACGGATATTGTGTGTTCGGTAAAGTGATAGAAGGCATGGACGTGGTGGATAAAATTCGCAAGGTCAAAACCGGCAACCGCAGCGGATTTCAGGATGTGCCGATGGAAGACGTGGTCATCACCAAGGCGGAAGTGGTGAAATAGCTCCCTTCTCCCGCAAGCGGGAGAAGGG
>JANONT010000204.1:0-6885 GCA_031420955.1 Candidatus Nitrotoga sp.
CAAGGCGCAACAACTGGAACTGCAATTGATGAGCAACAATATAAAAAACCGCAACACGATCTCGCTGATGACGCTGGCTACGCGCGTGATCGAGAGACCCGACCTGCTACGCGAAATCGCTGCGCCGTGGAAACATTTGCAAACCCTGCGACGGCAGGCAACCGAGGCTATCAGCCATGCGATGCAGGGGGGCTGATTCGTGGGGAAACCTCAGGGTCTGACCCTATTTGTCTCTATTTGTCTCTATTTGTCCGTGGGGATGATTACGCAGAAAAATGGCTTCCCGTTATTTAGCGTGCCCATGCGGTTTGATGAACCCAAACAATGGGAGGGGGAGTTGTTGGTGATCGGCCCCGCAGCGTCTATTCCTCCATTGATTGCGGGCGCGGCACCGATAGGATTGCAGGGTGTGGACAATGTATCCTATCCCGTTGCACATGGTTGGGATGGCGAGGGGGAAATGGCCAACACCCAGCAGCAAGGCGAGCTAGGGGCGGGTATGGGGGTGTTAATGCAATTTGAGTCGCCGCACAAGAATGGACCTTCCATCGTAGTATTAACGGCTAAGAGCGAGGCAGATTTGCGCCATTTGGGCGAGGCTATATTGGAGCCCAGTGTTCAGGCCATGTTGCGGGGCGGCGTTGCGTTAGTTGATTTAACCAAGCCGGGGTATAAAGTTTCCTCAATGGCCTCTGGGAAAAAATATTCTACCGAGGGAGGCGGTAAAATTTCCTACATTCACGCTTATTTGTATAAGCACCCTTATGCCTTACACGCGCTGGTCGCAATTATTTTGGCGGCACTCGGTTTGCTCATATCCATTACCTTGCGTCGATTGTGGGCAAAGCGGGTAATGAATAAGGGGTGAGTACGGAAACCTTTCTTTGTGCCAGAAAACCAAGTACATTGTTCGCAGTTTTGTCATAGCAAAAATATTAGAGCCAACAAGCATAGAGTTGAAAGCCCATGACTAAAAAAATCGAAGTTACGCAGACCGTCATGTTCAATAGCTGTGTTACCACAGGCTAATAATCGTGACCTCCCCGCCTACTCCTTCAGACCATGCCGTTGCCGCACAGCAGGGGCAGCTCATCACGGTGATGTTTACTGACATTAAAGGATCAACCACGATTAATGAAATGGAAGGTGATTTGGTCAGCCGCAATCTAATTAAAATTCAGAGCGATATTATTCAGGCAGCGATTAAAGCAAGCAACGGCATTTTTGTAAAATCTATCGGCGATGGAACATTGTCGTACTTTAAAAATGCGTTGGATGCGGTGCGCGCTGCGATTCAGATTCAGCAAGAAATCGATAAGCTGAATATGTTGCGGACATTTAAATTTTTGGTGTTGATGCGGATCGGCATGCACACCGGGCAGTGCGTGGTAGAAGAAAATGATATTTATGGTGACGTGGTGAACACTGCGTCGCGCTTTGAATCTGCAGCCGATGGCGGTGGCATTTTGATGTCGGAAGAGACCTATCAAGCCCTGCCGGACAAAACTGAAATTTATTGCCGCTTTGCCAAGCAGGTTAATTTAAAAGGCAAGGTGGTAAAATTTAACGCCTATAAAATATTTTGGAATACACGCGAAGTGGAGCTGGATAAACAAGATCAGCTAGCCAAAATGATGGCCGCACAGGCGGCTCAATCAGATGTAAAAATAAAAACTCATTGGGTGCTGGGCGGATTGATAGGAGGAATTATCTTGCTGCTGATTTATTTTGGGGATCATTTTTTTGGCGAATATCTGCGCGAAAATCCATTTTGGAATTCAACTGCTACGGAAAAACGGCGCGCCATTGGCGACCTTGATCCGGTCGTTCCTTCTCGTTAATTATTACAAATGCCCACTCCTTCCGCGCAGAATAGTTTGCTCAATCCCCGCGCATGGCAACTCTTGGCCGCGCTGCCCTTGGTCGCCGTACTGGTTTATTTGATCCGTTATTCCACGCTTTATTTTAATCAGCAAGAGCAAATGCTGCTGGGGTGGGGATGTTTGGCCGCGCTATTTGTGATGTATAAATTGAAAGCGGCGCGCCGCCAACCTTGGCGCATGATTTTTATTGTGTTGTCGGTGGTGCTCGCGCTACGCTACATTTTGTGGCGCATTTTCGACACCATGATTTATACCAACGCCTATGATTTTTTCGGCATGTCGTTGCTGCTGCTGGCAGAAATTTATGCGGTATCGCTGTTATTTTTTGGGCTGTTTATTAACGCGTGGCCGCTAGATAGAAAGGCTGTCAAGCTGCCGCAAGATGCCGGCCTGCTGCCCAGCGTAGATATTTTTATTCCGACTTATAACGAGCCAGACGAGATTATTCGTATTACCGCAACGGCGGCCACGCAGATTGCCTATCCCAAAGAAAAGCTGAAAATTTATTTGCTGGATGATGGCGGCACACTGGCCAAACGCAACCACCCAGAGCACGGCGATGCCGCATGGGAGCGGCATTATCGCTTGCGACACATGGCCGCTGAGCTAGGCATAAGCTACATCACGCGTGAAACCAACCAGCAGGCCAAAGCTGGCAATATTAACCACGCGCTGCGCTATACCGACAGCGAGGTGATTTTAATTTTAGATTGCGACCATGTGCCCACGCAGGATATTTTAAAAAACACAATGGGATTTTTTGTCGCAGATCAAAATTTATTCCTCGTGCAAACGCCGCACTTTTTTATCAACTCTAGCCCTGTTGAAAAAAATCTTGATGGTATTGCCAACCCGTCTGGCGAGAACGATATGTTTTATCGCACCATGCATCCGGCCATGGATTTATGGAATGCAAGTTACTTTTGTGGTTCGGCGGCGTTGCTGCGGCGCACCTGTTTAGAGAGCGTGGGCGGGCTATGCGGCACCACCGTGACCGAGGATGCCGAGACCTCGTTTAACTTGCACAGCAAAGGCTATAACAGTGTGTATTTAGATCGCCCGATGATTTGCGGCTTGTCGCCAGAGTCGTACGATGATTACGTTACGCAGCGTTCGCGTTGGGCGCAGGGCATGACGCAAATGTTGTTGCTGGATAATCCCTTGTTTGCAAAACGCCTGACGCTATCGCAGCGTATTGCTTATTTCATGTCCAGTTTGTTTTGGTTATTCGGCTTTGCGCGCATCATTTATTTCATCGCTCCCGCTGCATTTTTAATTTTGGGGATGAATATGTACAACGCGTCCTGGCTACAGATTATTGCATTCGCCGCGCCATTTTTGATCGCCACTTTTATCGTCATGGATTTTTTATATTCCGGCACGCGACAGCTTTTTTTCTCAGAAATTTATGAGAGCGTGCAAGCCATGTTTTTGCTACCAGCGATCATCGCCGTTCTACTGAATCCGCGTAAACCAGAATTCAAAGTGACCCCTAAAGGTAACACCGTCGCGCAAGATTTTCTCAGCCCATTATCCGCACCATTCTTTCTGGTTATTTTGATTAATTTAATCGCGCTGGGTTTGGCCACGTCTAGATGGTTTGATGAACCTATCTTGCGCGAAGTACTGCTGATTACTGGCCTGTGGTGCTTGTATAATTTCTACTTGGCACTGGTGTCGCTCGGCGCGTTTTGGGAGCGCAAGCAGGTGCGGAAATTTCATCGCATTCAAGCCAGTGGCTCAGTCACAGTGCTTAACACAAAATTGCAAACGTCCATTGTTGGGAAAATATGCGATGTTTCATTGACGGGTATCGGCTTTGAAATTACCCACCCGCACCCGCCGAAGTCCGAGGCCGTACAACTGCGCGTGAAAGATAGCTATGGGCGCGAATATAAATTTGAATGCAAAATACATTACACCGTTAAACGCGGCGATCGTTATTTTTGCGGCAGTGAATTTATCGTGAATGAAATGTCCTATCGCGAGGTGGTCAGCTTTGTCTTTGGTGACAGCCAACGCTGGGTGGAAAACTGGGAGATGAAGTCAGCAGAAAAAGGATCGGCACGTATGCTGCGCCGTTTTCTGAGCATGGGGGTGAAGGCACTTAGAACTGCTTCGTTGATGTTGCTGAAAATGGCGGTCATGCGTTTGTGGTATGTGCTTAAAGCGATTTTAACGACTGCCTTGGTGCGCGACAAAATTCTGCTGGCGGGCAGTTGGTTGGCCTACCGCGGTTATTTTTTATTGACTGTGGGGCTGGAATATTTTTATCAGGGAAAAATTCGCAAAGCGCGCCGCATTGGGGTGGCCAGTAGTGCAGCGGTTTATTTTCCGCGCTTGGCGGCCACGCTCCAAGGGCAAGTCAGTGACATATCGCTCACCGGAATGGGGGTGCTGATCACCCCGCCCTTCCAGTTGGCTGATGATGAAAAAATGCTCATCACCGCACTAGGTGAAGATGGGCAGACCTACCGCTTCGCATGTAAACTGTTGCGGGCTTATGCGCGCGAGGGCAAGCTTGTATGTGGGACAGAGTTTGAGATAGATATGTTTTCTTATCCTAATATTGTGAAGTTTGTATATGGGGGCAACGTGCAAATGTTGCGCCATTTTTTAAATCGAAAAGTGGAGTTGATTGCGTGATTTCAAAAAAAACAATAAGTATCACAATGAAAAAAACAATGGCCTTTTTGGTGTTGGCTGTGTGTTCAATTTTATCCGCGCATGCGGAAATACTGACCCTGCCGCTGGCCAAATTTACCGGCGCGTCTACGTTGGAGATGCGCTGTATGAAAGGCGCGCAGAGCCTCTCTATCCCGCTGGCCGAGCGTTGGAATGTGCGCCGTGCGGTGTTGTCGCTGCGCTATACCAGCTCGAATAATCTGCTCGGCGATATTTCGCAAATGGTCGTTAAGATGAATGGTGAGCCGATTGAGCAAATCAAATTAATCCCACAAGCTCCCGCCGCGCAAATTGATATTGTGATTCCGGTGCGGCACATGAAAGCGGGATACAACGCGCTGGGTTTTGAAGTGGTGCAGCATTATTTACGCGGCCAGTGCGAGCTGCATTGCGCGCCGGATATGTGGACGAATGTCAGCCTGACAGACTCTACATTACATATTGAATATGATTTAAAACCGTTGCCGCTGAAGCTGGGTGAGGTGGCGGGAATGATGTTTGACCCCAAACAATTTCCCGATGCTACGGTCAATATCATCACTGAAAATGTGAGCCAAGATTCCATCACGCTGGCAGCCATTGTCGCTTCTGGGATTGCGCGGCGGTTTGATTATCGCAAAGTAAAATTTGAATATTCCGACAATATAAAGCCCGGCATGGACAATGTGCTAATCGGCTCCGCCGAATTTGCTCAGCGTGTTGCTGCACCAGGGCAACCATTTGTTGCGTCGGAGTCGGGCGCATTGCGCGTCTTTCATTTGCCAACGGCCACGGGTGGCTTGGATGATAAGCACGCGCTGCTCGCCATCACGGGAGAAAAATCGGCAGCAATTAAAGTCGTGGCCGAAACATTAGCCAGCATGACATTGCCCTACCCCGGCACCGAGGCCATGCAAGCGCATGGGTTTAACATGTCCGACATCACCATGTACAGCGGGCGGCAGACGGTTGCGGCAGACAAGATTTACGATTTTAAAACGCTGAACCAGCCGACGCATTCTTTTCAAGGCTCAAACGATAATCCGGTGTCGCTTTCATTTCGTCTGCCTGCGGATTTTTTGATCAAGCAAAATGAATACGCCAAGCTTGCCCTGAACCTCTCTTACGGCGCGGGTTTACGGCCTGATTCATCCATTAATGTAATGGTTAACGATGCGCCATTTCGCGCCATACAGTTGGATAACCTCAGTGGCAGCTACATTGAAAATTACAGGCTTGAAATTCCAACTTATTTATTTAACCCAGGTGGCAACACTATTACTTTTCAGCCCACGTTTAATATTAATGGTAGACAGTTATGTGATGCGCTGAAAGACACGGGGCAGTTCGCCACTTTGTTTGATAGCTCTACGCTGCGCTTTCCGCCCATGCCGCATTTTGTCGAGCTTCCCAAAATCGAATTATTCGCGCTGAATGGTTTTCCATTTTCGCGCTGGCCGGATGGCTTCGAGACTATGGTGTATTTACCCAAGCAAGATCATGCGTCCATCATGGCCGCGCTCAATATGGTCGGCATGATTACGCAAAAAAATGGCTTTCCTTTATTTAGCGTGCTGGTGAGATTCGACGAACCCAAAGAATGGGACGGCGAAATTTTAGTGGTGGGGACAACCGCATCCATCCCGCAAACAATGATGAATGCCGCGCCGTTGGGGCTGACGGGCATTGCCAATGTACCTTATCCCGTCTCGCGTGGCTGGGACAGCGAAGAAGCTCCAGCCATCACCCAGCAACAGAGCGGGTTAGGCGCGGGCATGGGGGTGCTGATGGAATTTGAATCCACACTCAAACGCGGGCGTTCTATTGTTTTGCTGGCCGCAGATAGCGAGGTTGATTTGCGCCGGGTGGGGGAGGCAATGCTAGATCCTGGCGTGCAAGCCAATTTGCGAGGAAGCGTCGCGCTGATAAATTTAACCGCGCCAGAATATAAAGTATCAACCATGACAGTGGGTAAAAAATACACCACGGGAGATGGCGGAAAAATTTCACTTATTGATTCTTTCTTGTATCAATATCCGTATGCGTTTTATGGGCTGGCAGTGTTTATTGTGCTGGCTTTAGGCATGATGGGATTTTGGGCGTTACGTCGTTTGCGTGCCAAGCGCATGGCTTGATGCGAAAATAGAACAGCTTGCATTGTTTGGGGCAAAGTGCTTAAATTACGCCATTGTTCACCAGTTGAACGAAATGATTTACGCCCGTGCTCACTGACGAATATCGTTACAAGATTTTAAAGCGGCTAGAAGCTAACCCAGAAATTAGCCAACGCGAACTCGCGCAAGCGTTGGGCATCAGCCTGGGCAAGGCGAATTACTGC
>JANONT010000205.1:0-3207 GCA_031420955.1 Candidatus Nitrotoga sp.
CCTAGAGATGTACCCGTGCAGGTTTGGCCGTTCGCTGTGCCGTTGAATACCTCTACCGAGCTTGAACTTTGATTGGTTGCGCTGGGGGTAATGCGGCCATCCACGCGTACCCGCGAAGCAAAGGTTCTGATGATAGCTAGGGCTATGGTGGCTGCATCCGGATTTTGCGGATCAACAAAAGTATGGAAACCATTGCCCGCTTGGCAGGCTACGGGCGGAATCAATTGAACGTTCTCCACATACGATAGCAGCGGGCGGCGCGCATCTGGGGTGATAACCTGATAAAGCGGATTGAGCCCAGAGCAGGGGAATGGGTCTAGGTGATAAACAGGGGAATGGCCGCACCCTTGATCGGCACAGCCGCCGGGACCTAAGCGGCGATCTAGATTCCACGGCATGCCTTCAAAGTTGAACGGGGTGGCCCACTTGTGCAAGCTGATGAGTTTGATGGCGGGGTGCTTGGCGCTGGCAGATTTTAAATATTCCCCATTGGGGGTTTGTCTACCATTAATGTCATAGCTGATTATTCCCGGTAGCAGTGTTAGCTTGTGCCGCGTGCGCCCGACCACTGCTCGCGCCGCTGGGCTGAGCATGGCAAAATCTTCGGCCATGCTGTATATCGTATCGGTGCCGCATTGCGTGGGAATACTTTGTCCGATATCGGGTATGTTGGCATACAGCAAGTGCGTGCAGGGCGAGTGGCTGATGCTGCCGATGGTAAAATCTACTTCATAGTTAACTTCAAAAATACCCGCTGCATTGTTGCCTGATTTGGTACAAGTGGCAGGCCGGATAATTTCCGGTGGGAGGATAACTCCCACCGGGTCTACGGGGTGCGGGAGCACAATGCCGGGTACTCTAACGTGCGGTATCTCGCGCCCTAATATGCCGTGTCCTGGTGTTGTCATGAGGGCGAAAATATCGCAACCCACGGTTGAGGCAACAGGCATTTCATGGCGCACATTATTTTGGTCATGGTGCAGGGCATAAATCTCTAGCCTCGGAGGTAGCGTGGTTGTACCCGCCATCAATAGTTTTGCGCTCCAATTTAAAAATCCCGGCACTTCCCATTCCACCTTACGCAACAGCATGTAGTCCGGTTGATCGGGCGCATTGCGGGTGACTAAGGCCGTGCCTATGATGGCAGTATGTGCGGAGAAAAATCGCACGCTATTGCGGGTCTCAATGTTGCCTTTTGCCTGTATCCAATCGCCCACTTTGATGGGCGCGAAGAAACGCGAGTCGTGCACAGGTGTGGTTGGGTTGGCTGGTCGGTTGGATTGCGGACACAGTGCATCCCTTACGCCATTCGCATCTGAACCTGTGCTAGTTCCGCGAGCGGTGGTGCTGGGAATGCACAGCGGGTAGCCGGTGGTGAAGGTGTGCGTGTAGTTCAGCGGGTCGTTGGCAAAGCGCGGATCAGCACTACAGTTGGGGCTGGTGGGAGCATTTCCGCCAAAGCAACCCAAGCCTTTTTGAATGGTATGCACGGAGTGAGGATCGTTCAAGCGCACCATGGTGCCTAAGTTCGTAGTAGGTGGATTAACAGTTGTACCGGCATCACTGTTAATGCGGAAATATCCTTCAGCGTAATTAATATACGTCACTACGCCAGAGATGGTTTGCGGCACGGCCGCACTTTCAAAAATATCAGCAGCTCTTTTATGAATCATGGCTTCACCCATGATGACACCCACACCCGGAATGTAGTTAGCCAACACTGTGGCCGCTGCCGCTCCTTTGCCGAAGCAGGTGTCCGCATTAGCCAAGCCACTTTGTTCTAAAGCTACGCATTCGGCAGGGGCTTGGGCAAATAATTCTTGCAGGGTTAAACGCTTCGTAGGGAGATCAAGCAGCATATTCCTAGGGACGGTAATAACTTGCCCGCCTATGGTCATACTGCCACCTGCATAACGATCTGTTTTGTTGGTGATGGTCATGGCTTCGATAGCACCAACAATGCGGATGCCTGTTGCGCCATTGGCACCGCGGTCGATTACGGCTTGGCCAAATGCGTTCATCGCACTGATGAGGGAGAACATTATTGAGGTAAATAGTAACCAACCCGCCTGTCGTTTTGGGAAGAATAGTTTTTGGAGAAATAAGCTTGATAAAACTAAAATGGCTGCGGAGCAGGGATATTTCATGTGGAGCGTTGCGTAGATCAAGCGTGCGTTAAAAGGACGGGTATTTTGCCTAACGCGGAGGGGTTTTTATTTGATGTAGATCAGTTATTTTTCACACGATGGGCGGTAGTGACTTCCCATTTTTCTATGAAACCTGGAACGATGCGAAACAGTGGGTGCGCCACGGGATGGGAAATAGATTGCATATCGGTGAATAAATTTGGCGCGCGCAATTTTAGCTTAGCTTGCAGATGATTCCACTCGTAATTTAATTGCCCCTGTGTGCTGTCAATTGGGCTAGGCAAGTCAGCAGAAATAATTTTAGACGCATCAAAGCGGTAGCCGCGCCGTGTCGATTCGGCATATACGCCGCGCAAATAGGCCGCGATGGACGAAGCGGGGGAGGGTGTGTGGCGAAACCTCAGGAGCTGCGGATGATGTAGATAACCGCGCGTTTTTCCTGCAAGTACCGCCTGGGCCAGCAAGGCCTCGCGCCACAGTGCCACCAAACCTTTAGCGTCTAAATATTGGGGATGCAAGGTCCACAGTCGCATATTTAGTCAACGTGTTTTTTCACCCAAGCGGCATAGTGATCCATCCAGCTTTGCAGAAATTTTTTACTGCCTTCGCCGATGTTGCCCGCCTCGTCAAACAAACCTTCTTTTGCATGAATGAACGCTTCGGGCTGCCCTAGCGTCGGCACATCCAAGTACGCGAGTATATTTCGCAAATGCTGTTGCGCCAGTGCCGTGCCAATTACCCCGACCGATACCCCTAACACCCCAGCGGGCTTGCCTGCCCAAGCACTTTGTCCGTATGGACGAGAAGCATGGTCTATGGCATTTTTGAGCACACCGGGGATCGAACGATTGTATTCCGGCGTGACAAACAACAGGCCTTGGGCATTTTTAATTTCTCCTTTAAGTCGTGTCACTGACGCAGCTTGGTTCGCGTCGTCATCCTGGTTGTAGAGCGGCAGATCGCCAATGGGCACTTGCTTGAACGAGAATTCTGGCGGGGCTAATTTTGTAATAGCAATGGCTAATTTGTTGTTGAATGATTCCTTACGCAGACTGCCGAC